>NZ_JBIVVI010000173.1:0-10451 GCF_044757675.1 Kitasatospora sp. NPDC091257 | reverse complement strand
CTCCGCCGGCTCGCTCTCCCCGCCTCTCACCCTGATAGACGTCCATCCCGCCGGGGGGGGTTGCAGGTCGGTTCGAAGAAATTTCTCGCGGACTTCGCCCGGAACGAGGGCGTTCAACCAGCGGGCACGACACTGGCACGGCCAGGCCCGCCCGTTCGCCGACCACATCGACGTCCGGACAGCGGCCCTGGTCGCCTACGACAGCGTCCAGCCCACCCACGGCCTCGAGGCTCCGCCCGAGGCGCCCGCCGCGATCGCTGTCGATCTCGGCGGGGTCGACATCCGACACGACTCCCGTGCTTTTCCGCCATTCGCCCACCCCATCGATTCCCCGGCCATCGGCCGGGTAGGCACGGGATGCCACCCACCCATGAGGAGAGCCAATGAGGCTTCGGATCGGTCAGGGAACAGCGGCACTTGTCGCCGGAATCGTGGTCACCACAGGATTCGCGGCCGCACCATCCGCCGACGCCGCTACCGTGCATTCGCTGTCGGCGGGTTCGCGAACCTTCGTCAACGTGAACTCCGGTAAGTGCTTGGAGATCTGGAACGACGCCACCGACAACGGCGCCCGTGCCGGCCAGTGGGACTGCAACGGATCAGCAACCCAGCAATGGCAGGTGTACCTCAACGGTGCCTGGGCCGCCATCGTCAATGTGAACTCGGGCAAGTGCTTGGAGATCTGGGGCGACGCCACCGACAACGGCGCCTTTGCCGGCCAGTGGGACTGCAACGGATCGCCAACCCAGCAGTGGCTCTTGACCTCCACTGGCGAAATCAGCAACAGGAACTCGGGCAAGTGCCTGGAGATCTGGAACGACGCCACCCACAACGGTGCGACCGCAAACCAGTGGCAGTGCAACTGGTCCGCCACGCAGAAGTGGCGCTGAGACGCGATCGCGCGTGGTCGCCCGGTGACCGGAAGCCGGAGGGTTGCCGGTGACGGGGAGCTGGTTGGTCAGTCGCTGATTGCGAGATGCAGGATGGTGACCCAACTGTCGGTGACCAACAACAGGTTGCGCCACCATATGCAGTAGGAGTGCGGACCTCCGACATCGCCGCAGCTTCGGACGGGACCCAGGTGTGCCGCGACGAGGTCGGCGAGGCCATCGGCGAGTTCGCCGGCCTGCCGGATCTCATCGGGCGTGCGGGGGTTGGGCACGAACTCCGTTTTGGGGGGCTGCATGAACCCCTTGGTCACCTGCCGATGGAGAATGTCCCGCCAGGCCGGGGGGAGGCGAGCGGGAGTATCGGTGTTCCCATCTGGTATCCGCTGCCCAGCCGCCGGCGTCGTGGACGGCCTGAGCGAGACCCTGCATCCGGTCAGTACCGGGTGTCATCCCGGTCACGGGAACCACGTGAAGCAGCTCGATGAACGGCTCGTGGTTGCAGTCCTGGAGCAGGTCCAGGAGGGGTTCCGCCGCGGCTGACAGTGCGTCCGGCGCGGCGACCGGGTTGAGCACGGCGGTCCGGGTCCTCTCGTCCGTTGTTGCGGTGCGGCCCCATTGTGCTGGCTGAGCGCGCGTTCGTGCGCGGAGTTTTTGCGGCCGCCCGCGGGTGGAGGTGCCGGAGCTGTCCCCGCTCGTGCGGGGCCGACCGGGCAGATGCATCGGACGCCGCACCGACGTCGCCCAGGTCTTCCCGAACGACGACGCGTTCCTATGGCTGGTCACCGCCGTGCTCGTCGAACTCCACGACGAGTGGATCGCTTCCCCCGCCGCTACATGCCCAAGGGCAGCATGGACCAGCTCTACCCGGCCAAGCTCCCCCGAAGCCCGTTCGCCGAGCGCCTGCCTCCACCGGAGACCGAGGTGGAGGCGTCCAGGCACCGTACGCAGCACGGCCTCATTCAGCATGTGGATGAGCGGCACGATGCCCCACCGGCGCTGTACCGCGTCTGGATCCTTCGCAGGTTGCGCGGCTCGGGCTGGGCCTCGTCCGGGGTGAGCCGGATCGCCCCGGACTTCCGCTCGGCGATGTCCCGCCAGCTCGGCTTGGGCATCCGGTCGTTCAGCAGGGTCAGCTCGGTGGTCATCTGCTCGCGCAGCTCGTCGACGAGGACGGCGGCGTCCATCGGGTGACCGACGGCGTACGGCGGCGGATCCGCTCGGTCAGGTCCGGCTTCCGCCGGCTGCGGCTCTCCATACGCCGTGGCGGATCCATTGCCGGTTGCCCGCACATGCCACGGCCAGACCGACGAGCATGGACAGCATCCACAGCGCGACGCTGGCGGGCGAGTAGATGTAGTACTGCCATCGATTCGGCAGCAGCGTCGGCAGGAGAAGGAGCGCGACCAGTGTCACCCAGGTTGTGAGCACAGTGATCACTGCGCGCGACGCCACATCCACACCGTTTCCTGGTGCCACGTGTCCCCCTGGCCGAGTTCGGAGCGGATCCCGGAGCGGATCCCGCCCATCAAGTTTGAACGTGTTCAATATAGCAGCGCGGCTGCGGGGCGGTCGGCAGCTGGTGCTGCCGACCACTCAACATGGGGGTGCTGGCCGGGGCGGCGGAATCCGGAGTGCCGAGCAGCCGGGCCGCACCGTACGGTTGGTCGGCACGACGGGCTCAGCGGAAGTCGTCGGCGTGGTCGACGGCCCACTGGGCGTAGGTGTGTGCCGGAGCGCCGGTGATCTTTTCGGCGATGACGGAGGTCGCGGCCGCGACGCCGTCGGCGGCGGCCCACTGACTCACGATCGCCTCGGCCACGACCGGATGCATGGTTCTGGCGATTTCCGCGCGGGCCTGCTCGTCGGATATGTGCTCGATCCGGATGTGACGGCCGATGGCCTCGCCGATGTGCTCGACCTGGCGTTGCAGGGACAGGGACTCTGCCCCGTAGACGGTGTAGGCCTGGTGCGAGTGGCCCGGTTCGGTCAGGGCGGTCACCGCCAGCGCCGCGATGTCCTTCTCGTGCACCGGTGCCGACTGTGCGAGCGGACGGGGAAGGCGGACGACGTTGTCGGTGCGGATCGATTCGGCCCACCAGGTGCGGGTGTTGGTCGCGAACGTCCCCGGCCTGAGGAACGTCCAGTCCATGCCGGACCGTTGGACGGCCTGCTCGATCGTGCGGTTCAGGCGGGTGACCGGGTGGTCGGCGTCGGGGTCCAGGGCGACCGACACCGACGAGAGCAGAACCACCTGCCGGATCCCCGCGGCTGCGGCCGCAGCGGCGACCTTCTCGATGTCGTAGGGCTTCCGGGGGTCGAGCATTCCGTACAGGAACACCTTGTCGGCACCGTCGAGCGCTGTGGGGAGGGTCTCGGGACGCTCAAGGTCGGCGACGACTGCTTCGCACCCGGGCGTCGAGCCCGCGGTCGGGGTCCGGCTGACCGCTCTGACCTGCTCACCGGCGGCCAGCAGGCCACCGGCCACATGACGACCGACGTTGCCGCGGGCGCCGAAGACGACTGCCACCATGATGGAACCTCCTGCTTGTTGTGGACATGAGTTGCCGCATCGGCGGGGGTGGTGCGAGAGGTGTCGCTTCCCCGCGGGTGGCGGACCGGCGCCGGCGGCCTGGTCGTCGGCGCCGGTGCGGGGGAACGGGTCGGGAGCCGGTGTGCGCCGACCGCGGGATGCGCGGATGCGCGGATCCGAGATGTCGCTGCGACGGGACGGTCGGTCGCCGATCAGGGCTGGATGTTCTCCAGGTCCTCCAGGAGGCCGGGGTGCCTCGGCTCCCAGCCGAGCGCCTGCCGGGTGCGGGTGCTGGACGAGGGCTGGTCGGCCTTGAAGATCGGGCCGAGCGGGCCGTAGGTCTCCTCCGGCACCGACTCGACCGGCAGGCCCAGCCGTCGGCCGATGACGGCCGCGATGTCCCGTACCCGGTCCCCCTCGTCGGCCACGGCGTGCCAGGCGGTACCGGCCGGCGCCTGCTCCAGGACGAGCCGGAACAGAACGGCCGCGTCGAGCGCGTGGACCGCGGGCCAGCGCTGGGTGCCGTCGCCGGGGTAGCCGGAGATCCCGCTTCGGCGTGCGATGTCGGTCAGCAGACCGGCGAACCCGCCCGTGCCCCCGTTGTGAACCGTGCGCGGCAGGCGTACGGACGTGCTGCGGACCCCGCGCGAGGCCAGGCCCAGGACCGCCGTGACCGTGCGACCGCGGCCGCCGACCGGCCCGTCGGTCGGTACCGGGTCGGCCTCGGTGGAGGCCCGGCCCGGCACCCGGGGCGTACCCGAGACGGTGACCAGGGGGCGGTCGCTGCCGACGAGTTCCTCGCCGAGGGCGGTGAGGGCGGCGGTCTCCTCGGCGACGTTCCGGGCGAGGGCCTCGGGGCTGCTGAAGTCGTTGCCGAAGGCCAGGTGGATCACCCCGTCGGCCCGGGCGGCGCCGGAACGCAGAACGTCGAGATCGGCGAGGTCTCCCCGCAGCGGCTCGGCGTCGGCCATCTCGGCGGCCTGTGCGGAGGCGTCGGAGCGGGCGAGCGCGAGGACGGTGTGGCCGTTGCCGAGGAGTTCGGCGACGACGGCGGAACCGATCAGACCGGTGCCGCCGGTGACGAAGACGCGCATGGAACCCTCCCAGAAGTGATGGGACTCTTGTCCCGTCACCGTAGCAGAGTGATGGGACAAGAGTCCCATCACGTATGCTGAACCCCATGGGTCGATGGGAACCAGGTGCGCGTGAACGCCTCGTCGTGGCCGCGGTCGACCTGTTCACGGAGCAGGGGTACGACGCCACGACGGTCGCGCAGATCGCCGAGCGTGCCGGGGTCACCAAGAGCACCTTCTTCCGGCACTTCCCCGACAAGCGCGAGCTGCTGGTCGCCGGGCAGGAGACGCTGAGCCGGCTGCTGGCCGAGGGGATCGCCGACGCGCCCGGTGACGCCAGCCCGCTCGAGGCGGTCGCCGCCGGTCTCGAACGCGCCTCGACCGCGATGGGCCCCGGGAGTCGCGAGCTCGCCCCCCGCCTGAAGGCCGCCGTCGCCGCCAGCGCCGAGCTGCAAGAGCGCGACACCCTCAAGACCGTCAGCCTCGCGGCCGCGATGACAACCGCCCTGGTCGCCCGCGGCGTACCCGACCCGACCGCGGCCCTCGCGGGCGAGCTGGGCGTCCTCGCCTTCAAACGCGGGTACGCCGAATGGGCCGAGGACGACCGCGGCGCCGAGGACGAGCTCGCCGGATACACCCTCGCGGCCCTGGACGAACTGCGCGCGGCGAGCGCATCGCTGGGCTGACCGGACGAGCACCGTCCAACGCCGGTGCGGTGGAAGAGAGGAGTCCCACCGATATCGAAAGTCCCATGGGTCGGAGTCCAGGAACGACCTCTGGCGGCGACGGGTCCGCCGCCGAGCCGACAGCCTGGCCTTCGGGGAGAATCTCAGCCTCGCCGACGAGCCCGGCTACCGGCGGCAGGTCAAGAGCCAGGCCAACCTCCAGGAGGGCCGCCGCTCCCTCGCCCGGAAGATCCTTCCACGGCAGGCACGGGCGGCTCTACCAGCGCTACCAGGACGGCATGGAGGAGCGGGTCGGGGCGCTGGGGCTGGTCCTCTCCGCCCTCGTGCTGTTCAGCACGCGGTACCTGGACGCCGCGGTGAAGCAGCTGCGGATGGACGGTTTCGACGTCCGTGACGAGGACGTGGCTCGCCTCTCACTGTTCGTGCGGCACCACACCAGCATGCTCGGCCGGTACTCTTCCAGCTCCCCGACCTGCCCGGCGGCCTGCGACCACTGTGTGACCCGGATGCTGCCGAGGCGTGAAGCCGCAGGCACCGTCGCGGGGTCGGGACGCCGTGCTCCGCACTACCGGGCCCAGCGGTCGGGGGTTGGGGTGCGCGGTCGTAGGCGCTCTCCCTGCGGCCCGAACATGATCAGGTATTCGACCGGTCCGCCGGGTCCGGCGTTCGCGACTCCGTGGGCGGTGCGGGTGTCGAACTCGGCCACGTCCCCGGCGCTCAGGACGAGGTCCTGCTCGCCGAGCGCCAGCCACAGCCGCCCGTACAGGACGCACAGCCATTCGTACCCGTCGTGGGAGACCTGCCGCGGCCGCGTCGGCGGCGCGTCGACGGCGGGCAGGACGTGCTTGTGGGCGTGCAGGCCCCCGACGTACCGGGTCAGCGGCAGCACCGTCTTGTCGTTGCCGGAACGCTGCGGCACCGGGGTGCGCGGTCCGGCCGCCGCGGCGGGTGCGGTGCCGGCCAGCTCGTCCAGGGAGACGTCGTACGCCTTCGCTAGCTGCAGCAGCACCTCCAGGGTCGGCTTGCGCCGGCCGGTCTCGATCCGCGACAGCGTGCTCAGCGAGATGCCGGTCGCGCGGCTGACGCCGGTGAGTGTGGCGCCGTGCTGCTCGCGCGCGGTCCGCAACCGGGGACCCATGGCCGCCAGCGTGTCGGCTGTGCCGTCGTCCGTCACCGTCACCGTCACCGTCGCCCCGCTCCCTGCGGCCGTGCTGCCTCCACCGCCCTGTCCTGCCAGTTTGCCACAATGGCAAGGGTGTTCGCGTCGCGCGGCCGCCGCGCCGCATGATCGGTGGGTAACCGCGGCCGCCCGTGAACCGAGGAGAAGCGATGCACCAGCCCGCACCGTCCGCCGACCTGCGCCACCGCACCATCGAGGCACCCGCCGGGCGCCTGCACCTGGTCGAGCAGGGCACCGGACCACTGGTCCTGCTCGTCCACGGCTTCCCCGAGACCTGGTACTCCTGGCGCCGCCAACTCCCGGCCCTCGCCGCGGCGGGACACCGGGCCGTGGCGCTCGACGTGCGCGGCTACGGCCGCTCCTCCAAGCCGACCGCGACGGACGCCTACCGGATGCTCGACCTCGTCGAGGACAACGTCGCCCTGGTGCGCGCCCTGGGCGAGGAGACGGCGGTGGTCGTCGGGCACGACTGGGGCTCCAGCATTGCGGCAGCCTCCGCCCTGCTCCACCCCGAGGTCTTCCGCGCCGTCGGACTGCTGAGCGTCCCCTACGCGCCGCCCGGCGGCCCCCGCCCCACCGACGTCTTCGCGCAGATGGGCGGCGACCAGGAGTTCTACGTCTCGTACTTCCAGGAGCCCGGCCGGGCCGAAGCCGAGATGGAGCCCGACCTCCGGGGCTGGCTCGCGGGCTTCTACGCGGCCATGTCCGCCGACACCATGCCCGCCCGGGGCGAGCCCGACCCGCACTTCGTGACCCGCACCGGCGGCCGGCTGCGCGACCGCTTCCCCGGCGGCAAGCTGCCCGCGTGGCTGACCGAGGACGACCTCGACGTGTACGCCGGGGAGTTCGAGCGCACCGGCATGACCGGGGCCCTCAACCGCTACCGCAACATGGACCGCGACTGGGAGGACCTCGCCCAGTACGGCGGAGCCCCGATCAGGCAGCCGTCCCTGTTCATCGGCGGCGCCCTGGACGCTTCCACGACCTGGATGGCCGACGCCATCGACGCCTACCCGGCCACCCTCCCCGCCCTGACCTCCACCCACATCCTGGACGGCTGCGGGCACTGGATCCAGCAGGAGCGTCCCGAGGACGTCAACCGCCTGCTGACCGCCTGGCTCGCCTCCCTCCAGGGCTGAATCGGCGGCCGACTCCGTGGAACGACCTGTGCAAGAGGCAGCGCACCTCCGCCCCGGAACACCAGCGGGTCCGCAGGCCGGCCGCGGCGCGGGTCGCCGGGTGAGCGCACGTGCCGGCCAGCGCAATGGCGCCTCCTCTCGCCCGTCAGATCACAGGCCACGGCATCAGGCCGTCGGTGCGCACAGGAGGAACCACCATGCCCAGAACGAAGACAACCCTGGTCGGCACGGCCATCGCCGTCGTCGCCGCTCTGACAGCCCTGAGTACCGGCCCGGCGCACAGCGCAACGGGCCGGGCCGGCGACAAGGGGACCACCCGGCAGTCTCGGTGAACAACGGCAGCCCCACCTCGGACCGGACCGCGCCCGCCAAGGTCGCCGGGCCGCCCGCCGATCAAATGCTGAGCGACGCGCCGCCGGACATCCTCTGGTACAACACCAGCACCAACGAGACCCAGATCTGGTTCATGAACGACATGACCATCACCGGCCGAGCTGATGTGCTGGAGGAGAACGGCAGCCCCACCCACGTCGGAGCACCCTGGCAGATCGCCGGCATCGGATACTTCTAGTCTCGATCCTCGACGACGGTTCGTCAGGATGGGCGCATGTCTCGCACCGGTGTGTGGGACCTACGCCGAGTAGACGGGGGCGGTTCCGTGTCACCTGCCGAGGAGCCCCGACCCTCTGCCCCCAGGCGGCGCCGGATCTGCGGACCATCCACGGCTGCCGCCGCCACGGCCATCCAACCTCCTCCTCACAGCGCCGATCCGCCTGTTCGATTTCTGACCTCGGCAAGCACCGCTAGGACCTTTGAACACAGGCACTTACTGCGGACCGGGACGATCCGCCCGTGCCGACGCAGGAGGCCCTCGACCGCGTCGACGGGGACGCCCGGCGCCTCAGGCCGATCCTTCGGGAGTCCCTGAGGAAGCTCGCCACCGAGGCGGGGCTGAACTCCTACGAGGTCCCGCGGGACCTCCTCGTCGAGACCGAGCCGTTCACCCAGGAGAACGGGCTGCTCTCCGGGGTGCGCAAGCCGCTGCGCACCCCGGAGAGCAGCCCGTGACGAAGCGGTACGGCGAGCGTCTCGAAGCGCTGTACACCGAGTTGTCCGACCGCGAGGCCGAGGAGGTCCGGACGCTGCGTCGCACCGGCGCCGACCAGCCGGTACCGGCGACCGTGCTCCGGGCCGCGCAGTCGCTTCTGGGTTGGAGGAGGGTGCCGTGGAGCCCGGCACACGCTTCCTCGAACTCGGCGGTGACAGCCTCACGGCGCTGTCGTTCTCCCGGTTGATGAAGGAGATCTTCCACGTCGACGTCCTCGTCGACGTGATCATCAGCCTGGTCGACTCGCTGCAGCGGGTGGCCGATCACATCGAGCGGGCGCTCGCGGCGGAACACCGTCGTCCCACCGCCGACAGCGTGCACGGCCCGGATGCGACGCGGCTGGACGCGGCCCAGCTGTGGCTGGACGCGTTCCTCGACGCGCGGACCGTCGAGCAGGCCGAGGGGCGCAGGCCGGCCGGTCCGCTGCCCGAGGCCCGGACCGGCCTGCTGACCGGCGCCAACGGCTACCTGGGCCGCTTCCTGTGCCTCGAATGGCTGGAGCGCGCGGCGGCACGCTGCTCTGCGTGGTCCGCGGCTCCTCCGCCGAGGAGGCCCGGGCACGGCTCGACGCGGCCTTCGACAGCGGCGACCCGGAACTCATGGCGCGCTACCGCGAGTCCGCCGCGCCCGGCATCTCCAGGTGGTCGCCGGCGACATCGGGGAACCGCGTCTCGGACTCGACGAGGAGACCTGGCAGCGGCTGGCCGACACCGTGGACCTGATCGTCCACCCGGCGGCACTGGTCAACCATGTCCTGCCCTACGGCCAGCTGTTCGGCCCCAACGTGCTGGGAACGGCCGAACTGATCAGGCTCGCGGTCACGTCCCGGGTCAAGCAGTTCACCTACCTGTCGACGGTCGCCGTCGTGCTCGGGAACGCGGCGGCCGCCGACGAGTCGGCGGACATCCGCACCGCCTGCGGGGCACGCGACCTCGACGGTGATTACGCCGACGGTTACGCGGCCAGCAAATGGGCCGGCGAGGTGCTGCTGCGCGAGGCGCACGAAGCGTTCGGCCTGCCGGTCGCCGTCTTCCGCTCGAACATGATCCTCGCGCACCCGCGCTACCGCGGTCAGCTCAACGTCCCGGACGTCTTCACCCGCCTCGTGCTGAGCCTGCTGGCGACGGGCATCGCACCCGGCAGCTTCTACGCCCGGGGCACCGGCGACGGGCGCGGACACTTCGACGCACTCCCGGTGGACTTCACCGCGCGGGCCGTCACCGCGCTCGGTGACGACGCGCGAGAGGGCTACCGGACCTACAACGTGGTCAACCCGCACGACGACGGCATCTCGCTCGACACGGTCGTCGACTGGCTGATCGCAGCCGGGCATCCCCTGACACGCGTCCAGGACCACGCCGAGCGGACCGAGCACTTCGAGACCGCCCTGCGCGGCCTGCCCGACCGCCAGCGGCAGCATTCGCTGCTCCCGCTGCTGCACGCCTTCGCCGAGCCGGCACCGCCACTCGCCGGATCCGCCCTGCCGGCGGACCGGTTCCGTGCGGCGGTCCGGGCCGCAGCCCTCGACGAGGAGAGCGACATCCCCCGTCTGTCACCGGACCTGATCACCAAGTACGTGGCCGACCTCCGGGCGCACCGCCCGGTATGACACCACCCCGGCGGCTGCGGCGCACGCGAGCTGTCCGCCGCCGGCACCCTCCCCGCCGTCCAGGTAGTACCTCGCCGTGGTGGAGTGGATGGTGGCCAACGGATGCTCCTGCGCGGGGTTCCTCTGGTCGAACTGCACATGCACGGTGTGAAGCCGCGGGGGCTGGAAACGGAGCGTCAGCCACCGCGCCAGTCCCGACCCTACTCAGGCGTCCCGGACGGCGAAGCTCCCGAGGG
>NZ_JBIVVI010000172.1:0-10481 GCF_044757675.1 Kitasatospora sp. NPDC091257 | reverse complement strand
CCGGCAGCTGATCTGCGGCGCGGGCAAGGTGCTCCAGACCCCGCGCGGCGCGGTGTACTGCGTCAGCCAGCGGGCCGAGCACATCTGGGAGGGTAGCGCGGCGCGCCCGGGTCCGGCTCGATCTTGGCCCGCAGGCGCTTCACGTGGACGTCCAGGGTCTTGGTGTCGCCGACGTAGTCCGCGCCCCACACCCGGTCGATCAGCTGCATCCGGGTGAGCACCCGGCCCGCGTTGCGCAGCAGCATCTCCAGCAGGTCGAACTCCTTCAGCGGCAGGTCGACCTTGGCGCCGTCCACGGTCACCACGTGGCGGTCCACGTCCATCCGGACCGGGCCCGCCTCCAGGGCGCCCGGGCCGCCGCCGTTGTCGCCCGCGCCGCCGTCCTCGCCGCGGCGGCGCAGCACCGCGCGGATCCGCGCGACCAGCTCGCGGGTGGAGTACGGCTTGGTGACGTAGTCGTCAGCGCCTATCTCCAGGCCGACGACCTTGTCGATCTCGCTGTCCTTGGCGGTCACCATGATCACCGGGACGTTGGAGCGCACCCGGAGCTGGCGGCAGACCTCGGTGCCCGGCAGGCCCGGCAGCATCAGGTCGAGCAGGACGAGGTCGGCACCGTTGCGTTCGAACTGCTCCAGGGCGTCGGGGCCGGTGGCGGCGACGGCCACCTCGAAGCCCTCCTTGCGGAGCATGTACGAGAGGGCGTCGCTGAACGACTCCTCGTCCTCGACCACCAGTACTCGGGTCACGATCAGGCCTCCGGGGCAAGCTGAGGGGTTGTGTCTGACAGGTGTTGTTTCCGTTCCCCGGCGGGGAGCGGACGGTCCGTACGGGCCGTGGTGAGGGTTCGGGGTGCGGCGGCGGGCCCGGCGGGGTCGCCGCCCGGCGCGCGGTCCGGCGCGTCGTCGGGACCGTCGAACGCGTCGGACTCGTCGTCGAACACGTCGTCGGGCTCGTCCTCCGTCGGTGCCTGCCCGGCGGGCAGGCGGACGGTGAAGGTCGAACCCTGGCCCTCGACGCTCCACACCGAGACGGTGCCGCCGTGCGAGGCCGCGACGTGCTTGACGATGGACAGGCCCAGGCCGGTGCCGCCGGTCGCCCGGGAGCGCGCGGGGTCGACGCGGTAGAACCGCTCGAAGACCCGCTCGCGGTCCTTCTCGGAGATGCCGATGCCCTGGTCGGTGACCGAGATCTCGATGAGCTCGCCGTCCGCCTCCCCGAGCGCCGCGGCGCTGGAGATCCGGCGGGTGGCGATGGCCACCCGGGTGCGGGGCGGGCTGTAGTTGACGGCGTTCTCGACCAGGTTGCCGAGCGCGGCGGCGAGCTGGCCGCGGTTGCCGTGCAGGTAGAGGCCGGCGATGCCGCCCGCCGCGATCAGGATCTGCTTGGCGGCGGCCTGCTGGCGGCAGCGGTCGATCGCCTCGGCGATCAGCTCGTCCACCGCGACCGGCTCCGGGTCGACCATCAGCCGGTCGTCCTGGACCCGGGAGAGGTCGATGATCTCCTGCACCAGGCTGGCCAGCCGGGCCGCCTCGACCTGCATCCGGCCGGCGAAGCGCTGCACCGCCTCCGGGTCGTCGGACGCGTCGACGACCGCCTCGGAGAGCAGCGACAGGGCGCCGACCGGGGTCTTGAGCTCATGGCTGACATTGGCCACGAAGTCCCGGCGGACGGCTTCCACGCGGCGCCGCTCGGTCTGGTCCTCGACCAGCACCAGCACCAGTCGGGAGCCCAGCGGGGCCACCCGGACGGAGACCGCGAGCGGCTCCGCCGCGCGGGCCGCGCCCGGCCGGGGCACCTCCAGCTCGACCTGGCGGATCTCGCCGTCCCTGCGGGTGGCGCGCGCCAGCCCGAGCATCTGGTCCACGGCGACGGCGCCACCGCGCACCAGGCCCATCGCGTACGCCGCCGAGCTGGCCTTGACCACCTCGTCGCCCTCCCCCAGCACGATCGCGCAGGAGCGGAGCACGGAGAGCACGGTGTCGACCCCGGGCGGCAGCGGCGGCTCGGGGTTGCCGGTGCCCAGTGACTGGTACCGGCCGGGGTTCCTGCCGCCGGTTGCGCTGTACCTGCCCCTGGCCTGCTCGCGCTCGCTCCAGCGGAAAGCGATGGAGGCGGTGAGGCCGACGCCGAGCCCGGCTATGGCACAGGCAGCGGCGGCGGCCACGTTCACGTCCATGTGGCCAGCGTAAGCGCACGACCAGGGCAGTCCCCATGCACTGGGTCAAGGCATCCACCGCGCGTTGCCGAGAATTCACCTTCAGGTAGCTGTCGATTCACCGTAGCGGCCGTGCACCGTCGCCCTGGCGGCGGAAAGTTGGCCGGGCAGCCCGTGTGGGAGAGATCGGTGTGCCGAACAGCGGCCATCGGCTCGGGTGTGCGCGTACGATGCGCGCCACCAGCAGCGGTCACCCGGACGCCGGAACGACGGTCGTACGGGCTGACCGGTCGGCACCGCCACCGACACAGCTACTGAGGAGAGAACATGCGCGACGCGTACCACGAGGAACTCGATGCGATCGGCGACAGCCTGGTCGAGATGGCCCGGCTGGTCGGATCGGCGATGGGCCGGGCCACCACCGCCCTCCTCGACGCGGACCTGGCGCTGGCGGAGAGCGTGATCGCCGCCGACGAGAAGGTCAACGAGCTCCACCACGAGCTGGAGAACCGGGCCATCGACCTCCTCGCCCGCCAGCAGCCGGTCGCCACCGACCTGCGCATCGTCGTCACCTCGCTGCGGATGAGCGCCGACCTGGAGCGCTGCGGCGACCTCGCCCGGCACGTCGCCAAGGTCGCGCGGATGCGCTACCCCGACACCGCCGTGCCGAGCGACCTGCACTCCACCGTCCTGGAGATGGGCCAGCTCGCCCAGCGCCTGGTGGCCAAGGCCGGCCTGGTCATCGCCACCAAGGACGTCGACAAGGCCCTGGAGATGGAGCAGGACGACGACGCGATCGACACCCTGCACCGCGAGCTGCTGTCGCACCTGATCGATGAGCGCTGGCACCACGGCATAGAGACCGCCGTCGACATCACCCTGGTCGGCCGCTACTACGAGCGCTTCGCGGACCACGCGGTGTCGGTCGCCAAGCGCGTGGTGTACCTGGTGACGGGCGAGCACGTGGCCGAGTTCGTGGCCGCCACCGAGGCCGCCGAGGCCGCGCCGGTCGACTGACCGCCGGTCCGGGCTCACCCCGAGGGGTGAGTAAACCTGTGGCAAGGGTGGTGCGGGCGCACGGACTTCCGTGCGCCCCACCACTGCGCGCCCGTTGACGCTCATCCGTTCGACGGCTTCACTCGACATTGGGGGCACAGGACTGTGCCCGTCACAAGGAGGGAAGCTCGATGAAGGCCAACCCGTCCCGACCGGCAACCGCCCACGACTCCGTCGAGCCACCCGCCCCGAAGCTGCTTCCCGTCCTCGCGGCCGGCTGCGGCTGCGGCCCGGGCTGCGGCTGCGGCTGCCAGTCCGGCGCGCCCTGCCAGTGCGGAGGCGCCGACGGCGGCTGCTGCGGCGGCCACTGAACGCGGCACCGCCCGAGGAGCTCCCGAGGTGCACGGCCCACCGGCGACCGTGCACCTCGCGCGTTCCGGCCCGCCCGACCGGCGCCTTCCGGCCCGCCCGACCGCTCGCCCGCTCACCCTCCCGCGGGCCTCCCGCGGGCCTTCCGCGGGCCTTCCGCAGGTCAGAACCGGACGTCGGAGCAGGAGTAGAAGGCGTTCCCGGTGTCGGAGATCGTCCAGACCGCGACGACCACCTGGTGCCCGGTGCGCCCGCCCGGGACGATCGCGGTGTGGCTGAGCGTGCTCGGCACCTGCTTCCCGCCGTACGGGACGGTCAGGAAGGGCGTCAGGTCCAGGTTGGCGCGGGTGACCGGCTGGCTCGCGTCGTAGCCCGGCTTGGTCATGTAGTACCGGAAGTCGGCGGTCGCGTGCCGGGCGGTGAACTTCCAGGTGAAGGTGAGCTGCTGGCCCGCCGTCACCGGCGTGGTCGGCCAGGCGCCGCCGTGGGGGTCGTCCAGCTCGGCGAAGCGCGGGTTGCCGCCGGCGCAGATGGTGCCGTCCGAGGGGCCGAGGGCCGGGAAGCCCTTGGGGCCCTCGACGCTCTGCGGCTCCCACTGGATGTCACCGCAGTCCCACGGGACGCCGTCCACGTGGGTGTCGCAGAGCGCGGCCCGGCTGGGCGGGGTCGAGATCCAGCCGTGGGACGAGGCCGGGAAGGCGAGGGTCAGCGGGATCGCCAGCGCGGCGACGGCGGCCCCGACGATGTGACGTGTGCGCATGGTGCTCCTCCGTGGGGGTGGATGGAGTGTGCGCCGGAGGCGCGGACGCGCGCGCGTGGGGGTGCGGCGGCCCGGACGGGAGATCCTGGCATGCCTGCGCCAGTCCGGTGCCCTCACGGTAGGAGTCGCCGACCGAGCCCGTCAATGGTCTGAACCAGTTTCCCATTCACCGCCCAACTCCCCTACTGGACAGCCCGGTTGAACCCGAACCGACCCAAAACGAACCGCCCGAGAACGAACGAAGCCCCGCCCCCGGTCGGACCGGGGGCGGGGCCGTAGCGGCAAGCGGCTTACTTCTTGCCCTGGTTCTTGACGGCCTCGATGGCGGCCGCGGCGGCGTCCGGGTCGAGGTAGCGGCCGCCCGGGGTGACGGGCTTGAAGTCGGCGTCCAGCTCGTACACCAGCGGGATGCCGGTCGGGATGTTCAGGCCGGCGATGGCCTCGTCGGAGACGCCGTCGAGGTGCTTGACCAGCGCGCGCAGGCTGTTGCCGTGGGCGGTGACCAGCACGGTCCGGCCGGCGGCGAGGTCCGGGACGATGGCGTCGTACCAGTACGGGAGCATCCGCTCCACGACGTCCTTCAGGCACTCGGTGCGCGGACGCAGCTCGCTCGGGATCTCGGCGTAACGGGCGTCGCCGGCCTGCGAGTACTCGGAGTCGTCGGCCAGCACCGGCGGCGGGGTGTCGTACGAGCGGCGCCACAGCTGGAACTGCTCCTCGCCGAACTCGGCCAGGGTCTGGGCCTTGTCCTTGCCCTGGAGCGCACCGTAGTGGCGCTCGTTCAGCCGCCAGCTGCGGCTGACCGGGATCCAGTGGCGGTCGGCCTTGTCCAGGGCGATCTGCGAGGTGCGGATGGCGCGGCGCAGCAGCGAGGTGTGCAGCACGTCGGGGAGCAGACCCTCGGCGGCCAGGAGCTCGCCACCGCGGGCGGCCTCCTTCTCGCCCTTCTCGTTGAGGTCGACATCGACCCAACCGGTGAACAGGTTCTTCTGGTTCCACTGGCTCTCGCCGTGGCGGAGCAGGATGAGTCGGTACGTCGTGTCAGCCATGGCCCCCAGCTTAGTGGGGGCCCGGAAAACCCCTGGTGGGGACCTTCGACCAATGTGTAATGTGTGCCTCGCGCATCTGACACTTACATGCGTCGGCTGACCGGGCCTGCCGCACCGATCGGCGGACGCCTGCCCCCGGGAGCCCCCACATGCTCGTCACCGCCGGTTTCCGAAGAATGATCCAGGAGACGGCGGGCGGGCTGCCGCGCCAGTTCTGGTGGCTCTGGGTCTCGACCCTGGTCAACCGGCTCGGCGCCTTCGTGGTCACCTTCCTCGCGCTCTACCTCACCAGCAGCCGCGGGTACTCGGCCACCTACGCGGGCCTGGTCGCCGCCCTGTTCGGCCTCGGCTCGGCGGCCTCCGCGATCATCGCCGGCGTGCTGACCGACCGGATCGGACGCCGTCCGACCCTGCTCGCCGCCCAGCTCGGCACCGCACTGTTCACCGCCGTGCTCGGCTTCACGGACGGTCAGGTGGCGATCGCGGTGGTGGCCTTCCTGGTGGGCTTCTGCAACAACGCCACCCGGCCGGCCATCTCGGCGATCATCGCGGACATCGTCCCGGTCGCCGACCGGGTCCGCGCCTACTCGCTGAACTTCTGGGCGATCAACCTGGGCTTCGGCCTCTCCTCGGCCGTCGCCGGCCTGATCGCCAGCCACGGCTACCTCACGCTCTTCCTGCTGGACGCGCTCTCCACGGCGCTCTGCGCGGTGGTGATCTTCGTCAGGATCCCGGAGACGAAGCCCGACGTCCGGACGGCGAAGGCCGACGAACCGGCGGTCGGCCTCGGCACCGTGTTCCGCGACCGCCGCTTCATGGCCGTGGTCGGCCTCACCCTGCTGCTCGCCCTGGTGCTGCAGCAGGGCGCCACCACCCTCGCGGTGGACATGGGCCGCCGGGGGATCACGTCCACCGAGTACGGCCTGGTCATCGGCCTGAACGGGCTGCTGATCGTCCTGCTGCAGATCCCGCTCACCCGGTGGGTCGAGAGCCGCAGCCGGTCGGCCATGCTGGCGGCGGCCTCGCTGTTCATCGGCTGGGGATTCGGGCTGACGGCCCTGGCCGGGTCGTCCGCGTGGTTCTACGCCGGCACGGTGGCGGTCTGGACGGTCGGGGAGATCCTCTACACGCCGACCCTCATGGGCCTGATCGCCGAACTGTCGCCGACCCATGCCCGCGGGCGCTACCAGGGCGTCTACTCGCTCGCCTGGTCGCTCGCCTCGTTCCTCGGCCCGGCCGTCGGCGGGGTGCTGCTGGAGCGGGCCGGCGGCGGGGCGCTGTGGGGTGCGTGCGGAGTCTGCGGCACGGTCGCCGCGGCCGGCTACCTGCTGCTGGGCAAGCGGACCGGCGCCGCGCAGGGCATCCGGCCCGGCGGGACCGTCGTCATGGTCCCGGCGCCCGCGGCGGAACCCGCCGGGAAGACCCCGGCGGGCGCCTGACCGAACGGGTCGGTCCGCACGGGTCAGTCCGCGTCCGGGGCGTCCGCCGGCGGCTCCTCCGGGGCGGCCAGGTGGGCGAAGGCGGCCAGGTTGCGGGTGGACTCCCCGCGCTTGGTCCGCCACTCCCACTCCCGGCGGATCGCCGTGGCGAAGCCCAGCTCCAGGAGGGTGTTGAACGGCTCGTCCGCGTTCTCCAGCACCGTCCCGAGCAGCCGGTCCACGACCTGCGGGGTGAGCGCCTCCAGCGGCAGCCGGCCGGCCAGGTAGACGTCGCCGAGCGCGTCGACCGCGTAACCGACGCCGTACAGCCGGGTGTTGCGCTCCAGCAGCCAGCGGTAGACGGCCTCGTGGTTCTCGTCCGGACGGCGGATCACGAAGGCGTTCACCGACAGGGTGTGGTCGCCGACCCGCAGGGCGCAGGTGGTGCTCAGCTTCCGGGTGCCCGGGAGGGCCGCCACCAGCGTGTACGGGTCGGTGGCGGCCGGTTCCCAGGCCACCCCGGCGTCGTCCAGGGCGGTGCGCAGGAGGGTCAGGGCCTCGTCCTTGGTGCGGATTGCCATGGGGGTGACGTTACTCGCCGGTACCGGGCGGGCGCAGCCCCGGCCGGTCGGCGCGCGGGCCGCGCGACGTTCCGCCGGGGCGCCCCGGGCCGGTCGGCGACGGGCCGGCCGAGGGCCGGGCCGTCCCGCACTCAGGCCAGTCGGCGACGGGCCGCGGCCAGCCGGCCGGCCGGCCGGGCCATGCTGCCCGCGTACACCTCGGCGGTGGTCGCCGCCGCGGTGTCCCAGCCGAAGCCGGCCGCGTGCCGGGCCGCCGCCGCGCCGCGCCGCGCCACCAGGCCCCGGTCGGTGATGTACGGCTCCAGCGCGTACGACCAGTCCAGCGGGTCGTGGCCCTGCACCAGGGTGCCGGTCTCGCCGTCCCGCACCGCGACCGGCAGCCCGCCGACCGCGGCCGCCACCACCGGGGTCCCGCAGGCCTGCGCCTCCAGCGCGACCAGCCCGAAGGACTCGCTGTACGAGGGCATCACCAGGGCCGTCGCCGCCCGGTACCAGTCGGCGAGCAGCTCCTGGCCGACCGGCGGGTGGAACCGCACCACGTCGGAGATGCCCAGCTGGGCGGCGAGCTTGTGCAGGCTCTCCGGCCGGGCCAGCCCGGTGCCGGACGGCCCGCCGACCACCGGCACCACCAGGCGCTCGCGCAGCTCCGGGCGCCGGGCCAGCAGCGCGGCGACCGCCCGCAGCAGCACGTCCGGGGCCTTCAGCGGCTGGATCCGGCCCGCGAACAGCAGCACCGCGGCGTCCTGCGGCAGGCCCAGCCGGGCCCGTGCGGCGGCGGGCGTCCGCGGCCCGCCGGGACGGAAGACGTCCAGGTTGACCCCGGGGTGGACGACGGCCAGCTGGTCCGGCCGGGCGGCGTAGTGCAGCGCCAGCTCGGCGGCCTCCTCGGTGGTGTTGGCGATCAGCCGGTCGGCCGCCTCCACCACCTGGGTCTCCCCGATCACCCGGGCCGCGGGCTCGGGCGTGTCGCCCGCGGCCAGCGCGGCGTTCTTGACCTTCGCCATGGTGTGCATGGTGTGCACCAGCGGCACCCCCCAGCGCTGCGCGGCCAGCCAGCCGACCTGCCCGGAGAGCCAGTAGTGCGAGTGCACCAGGTCGTAGTGGCCGGGGCGGTGGCCCGCCTCCGTCCGCAGCACCCCGTGGGTGAAGGCGCACAGCTGGGCCGGCAGGTCCTCCTTGATCAGGCCCTCGTACGGCCCGGCGGTGACGTGGCGGACCAGCACGCCCGGGGCTAGCTCGACCGTCGGCGCGTCGTCCGAGCAGATCGACCGGGTGAACACCTCGACCTCGATGTTGAGGTCGGCCAGGCGCTTGGCCAGCTCGACGATGTAGACGTTCATCCCGCCGGCGTCCCCGGTGCCGGGCTGGTGCAGCGGCGAGGTGTGGACGCTCAGCATGGCGATCCGGCGCGGACGGCGGCGGCCGGGGACGAGCGACTGGAGCCGGGCGCGCGCGGGGGCGGCCGACTGGGCACGGCGGACCGAACGGACGGGGTGCTGGATCACCTGGCTGAAGCCTCCTCTGTGCTGCCCGTCGAGGCGGTCCGTACCGGGCCGCCCGTTGTCCGGTGTGCGCTGCCCCGTCCCGGGCACACATCACCACCAGTCTGCCAACCACACGGACCGCGCTCGGCATTCCCGCCCCGGCCCACCGGCCGGGGCGGTCGCCATCGCCCCAGGTCAGCGCGGTGCCGCCGACGGCCCGACTACCCTTCTGGGCATGGCTGCCTCCTTCGAACCCGTTCCCGCCGCGCCCGCCCGCGGACGGACCGGGCGACCGGTGGGGACGGTCACCCGGGGCACCACCAACACCAACCGGCTGCGCCGGATGGACCGCTGGATCGCCCACACCCTCGGCCGCGCGCTGCGCGCCGCCGAGCGCCCGCCGGTCGCGGTGGACCTCGGCTACGGCGCGGCGCCGTGGACCGCCGTCGAGCTGGCCGGGCGGCTGCGCACGGTGCGGCCGGACGTCCGGGTGGTCGGGATCGAGATCGAGCCGGAGCGGGTCGCCGCCGCGCTGCCGTACGCCGAGCCGCCGCTGCTCACCTTCCGGCGCGGGGGCTTCGAGGTGCCGCTGGACGGCGGCGCGCCGGCCCAGCTGATCCGGGCCGCCAACGTGCTGCGGCAGTACGACGAGTCGGCGGTCGCCGGGGTGTGGGAGCGGCTGTGCGCGCGGCTCGCCCCGGACGGGCTGCTGGTCGAGGGCACCTGCGACGAGATCGGGCGGCGGCACGTCTGGGTCGCGCTCGGTCCGGAGGGGCCCCGGACGGTGACCTTCGCGGCCCGGCTGGGCGGCCTCGGCCAGCCCTCCGACCTGGCCGAGCGGCTGCCGAAGGCGCTGATCCACCACAACGTGCCCGGACGGCCGGTGCACGCCTTCCTGACCGACTTCGACCGGGCCTGGGCGGCGGCCGCGCCGTACGGGGCGTTCGGGGCGCGGCAGCGCTGGGTGGCGGCCTGCACGGCGCTGGCGGGCGGCTGGCCGCTGGTGGACGCGCGCGGACGGTGGCGGCAGGGCGAGGTCACGCTGCCCTGGTCGGCGCTCGCGCCGTAGCGGCGGGGTCGGCGCCGCGGCGGCGGGCGGCGCCGTAGCGGCGGGCCGCCGCGGTGCTGCCGGGTTCGGGGGCGCGCACATGCCAGCGAGCGCCGGAGCTGGTGACCGACCCGATGCATTCACTCGAACGAGTTATCGAATATCTCTGGCGTGTTGACGCCTCGACACGCCACCATGGACCCGGCCGAGCGGCGACACCACGCCCCACCCGGCCGTCAGGCGCCCCGCTCGGGCAGCTCCCGCCGAGCCCGTTCGAACACCCCGTACATCTCCGACCCGAACAGCACGAACCGCACCTCCGCCAGCTCCGCACCCGCCTCCACGTCACCGCCGCCCAGCACCTCCGCGACGGTGCCGAGCGCGATCCGGGCCGCGTCCGCCGGCGGCCAGCCGTAGATCCCGGCCGACACGGCCGGGAAGGCCACCGTGCGCGCGCCGAGCGCCACCGCGGTGCGCAGCGACTCGCGATAGCAGGAGGCCAGCAGCTCCGCCCGCTCCTCGTACTCCTCCACGTCACCGCCGCCCAGCACCTCCGCGACGGTGCCGAGCGCGATCCGGGCCGCGTCCGCCGGCGGCCAGCCGTAGATCCCGGCCGACACG
>NZ_JBIVVI010000171.1:0-10498 GCF_044757675.1 Kitasatospora sp. NPDC091257 | reverse complement strand
GCGGGCAACACCGAACTCTGGGCGACCGGCCCCATCAACACCACGACGCCGACCTGGAACAGCCAGGCCCCCTGGATCTGGCAACTGGACGCCAAGGCCTTCGCCCACGGCAACCCCACCTACTGCCCCGGGGTGCAGGGCGTGGACTTCAGCACCGACAACCTGCGCGCCGTCGTCCAGGGCGCAGCCGACCGGGGCGACGACAACCTCGCCCTCGGGCTTCGCACTCCGGACAGCTATCTCGGCAACAAGAACAGCTTCAAGCGGTTCAAGAACAATCCGTGGCTCGAGGTCACGTACAACCGGCCCCCCGTTCTCCACGACTACGCGGCGTGGGAGGGCCAGTGGACGCCGGGCAGCAGCAGCAACGTCAACGTGCCGTGCGTCAGCGACCCGGCCAGCTGGCCCACCGTCGGGCGTAACGACGTCGTTCTGACCGCGAGGATCTCCGACCCGGACACCGACGTCAGCCTGAGCGCCAAGTTCGAGGCCTGGGACCACGACACCGGGCAGTACATCCTGGTCGATCGGGCCTCCGCCCCCAACGGGACCTGGGCGATCATGAGTCTCGGCTGGGCCAAGATGCACGATGGCGGCCGCTACAAGTGGCACGTCCAGGCCGAGGACGGCAGCGCCGGCTCGGGCTTCGGCCGTGACTGCGGCTTCAACGTGGACAGCACTGCCCCGTCCAAGCCGACCGTCACCTCCGCGGACGGCCACAGCATCGACACCCAGGACGTGCCCGCCCGTAGCCCGCGCACGGTCAAGTTCGCCTCCAGCGACCAGTTCGGCCTGAAGGGCTTCTGCTACTCGCTCAACAAGCCGCTTCCCGTGGTCAACCAGGGATGCCGCGGCACCTGGGTGGACGCGGGCCCGGACGGGACCGCGACCGTCACGTTCACCCCCACCCTGTGGCCGACCAATCGGCTCACCGTCCAGGCCATGGACAAGGCCGGCAACCTCTCCCCCTACGACGGCTCGGACGGCGGCCCCAACTCCAGTACCACGCTGATCACCACCGCCCCGAGCAACTTCGTCCACGACTCCACCGACCCGAACCTGGCCGGCGACCGGCCCGGCAACCTGACCGGTGACGGACACTCCGACCTAGTGGCCGCCACCAGCACCGGCGAACTCGTCCTCTACCCCGGCCGCGGCGACGGCACCTTCGACCAGCCCCGGACCGTCGCCAACCCGGGCTGGTCCGGCGCCCAGATCACCCACCGGGGCGACTTCGCCAGCCAGAGCCCGGGCCTGACCAAGGACGGCTACGAGGACTTCCTCGTCAAGCAGGGCACCCGGCTCTACCTCTACCCGGGCAACGGCATGGGCGCCCCCGATGAGTCCAAGCGCACCGAACTACTCCACCCCAGCGGTGGCGATTGGTCCGGCACCAGCCAGATCGTCGCCGCAGGCAACGTCGACATGCTTCCCGGCGGTGACCTGATCGCCAAGGACGGTGACGCTCTCCTCCTCTACAGCGGCACCGACGCAGGGCCCCTCGCCACCGGGACGGACACCACCAGGCTCAAGCCCGGCACCGTCGTCTCCGTCTCCGGGTGGGCCGACTACGACGTGCTCGCCCCCGGCGACGTCAACGGCGACGGCATCCCCGACCTGCTCGCCCGGCGCAACACCACCGACCCGAACGACGCGGAGTACGGGCGCGTCCGCCTCGTGCTCGGCGCCCGCAACGCCGACGGCCTCGGATACCAGGCCGGAAGCCCCGCCGCCGGCGCCGTCTACGCCACCGGCTTCGACCCCCAGCACCGGCCCCTGATCACGACCCCGGGCAACCTGCACGGCACCGTCGCCGACAGCGGCAAGGGCTACCGACTGTTCACCCCGACCCCGGGCCAGACCACCGGTGACCTCCTCGCGACCACACCCGCCGATCCCGCCACCCAGGTGACCTACTACACCGGCGACGGGACTGCCCAGAGCACCACCTGCCCCACCGGCTGCCTGCTGATGTACCCGGGCACGCCCACCGGGCTCGGGCTGCCGCGCCTGGCCGCCCAGGGCAACCTGCACACCGTCACCGCACTCGACGGCGGACAGAGCCTGCGCAGCCCGGCCACCGCCATGACCAGGGCCGCCAACGGCACGCTCGTCGCGGTGAAGACCAACGCCGACGGAAGCCTGTGGGCGACCAACCAGACCAGCACCACGGGCGGCTTCCGCAGCTGGTACCAGCTCAGCGGCCCCGGCGTCCACACCGGCGACCCCGCGCCGATCCTGTCGCCGGGCGCCGGCGGCACCGTCCACGTCTTCACCCGCACCCGCGCCGGCCAGATCGTCGACTACGCCCAGACCGGGCCCACCTCGTCGTTCAGCCCCGCGGCGGCGGTCGGCAGCTCCGCGCCGGTCCTCGCCCAGGACCCCGCCGTCACCCTCACCGCCAACGGCAGCATGGTCGTCACCGCCGTCGACACGACAGGCGACCTGTGGGCAACCAACCAGCCGGCACCCGGCGCCGCGTTCGGCACCTGGTACAAGGTCAGCGCCAGCGGCGGCCTCACGGGCCGCGCCGCAGCCGTGCTGTCCCCCGCCGGCGGTGGGACCGTCAACCTGTTCGCCCGCACGACGAACGGCCACATCGGCTACTTCGGGCAGGGAAGCTCCACCAGCGGATTCAGCCCGGGTGCCTACCTCGGCACCACCTCGCCCGTCTTCGCCGGGGACCCCAGCGTCACCACGGCCGCCAGCGGCGGCATGACCGTGGCCGCCATCGACGTCAACGGCGACGTCTGGGCCATCGACCAGGCCGCGCCGGGGACGGCGTTCCGCGAGTGGTACAAGATCAGCGTCAGCGGCGGTACCGGCGGCGCCACCAGCATCGTCCTGTCCCCCGGAGCGGGCGGCACCGTCAATCTCGTCGCCCGTACGGGCAACGGACACATCGCCCTGTTCGGCCAGGGCGGCCCGACCACCGGGTTCAGCACCGGCGCCTACCTCGGTAACCCGAACATGACCTTCGCCGGGGACCCGCGCGTCACACTCCTCGACAACGGGGCCATGATCGTCATGACCACCGACGTCGCAGGAACCACCTGGGCGATCGACCAGCCCGCACCCGGAGCCGACTTCCGCTCCTGGTACCTGGTCTGACCATCCGTCAGAGAAATCGAGTCCGGTCGGCCTGGCGGCAGACGCCAGGCCGACCGGCCGGCTCGATGCCTGCTCGGTCGAAACCCACCCCTGGATCTCCGCGACGGCCCGGGCGCTCACCCGGACCCGTCGGCGCCTGGAGCGTGCGGTCGTCGGGCCTGCTCAGATGGGCAGGTCCCAGCCCGGGCCGTCCTCGGTGCCGAGCCAGACGCGCTGTGCGGCCGCCGAGACGGTGATCCCGAAGCCGCCCTGGTGCGGCTCGCCGGCCGCCTGCCAGCACTGGACCGCGCGCTCGACCCGGTCCCACAGGCGGACGGGCCCGCGCTGGGTCACGGTCCACCCGCCGCCGGGGCCGGGTGCCGTCCGCGCCTGCGATCCGGTGGACAGGTCCCAGAGGATCTGCTGGGCACCCGCACCCGTGCGGATGGCTGCGGGCGTGGCGAGTTGGGCCACCCAGCCGCCCGTCCAGCCGTCGAGCGTCGCCGGGTCGATGCGGGTCGGGGACTCCCCACCGGGCAGCAGGTCCAGCGTCGGTCGGGGCGGCCGGTCGTGCGGGCGGGCGATCATGAAACCGGTCTGGTCGGTGAGGAACCGGCCGGTGGCCTCGCCGGGTCCGGTGACGTCGAGCAGCGCGAGGCCGTTCGCGTAGCTCCACCCGGAGAGGGTGACCAGGATCCGACCGCCGGGCTTGACCTGGTGAAGCCATGGCAGAGGGATGTACCGAACCGAACAGGTGGCGATGAGCCGGTCGTACCGGCCGCCGTCCGGGTCCCCGCGCAGTCCGTCCCCGACGATGAGCCGGGGGGAGAATCCCGCGGCCTTGAGCGCCGCCGCCGCTGCCACGCCGATGGCAGGGTCGTACTCGACGCTGGTGAGGTTGGCGTCCCCGAGGCGGTGGGCGCCGAGGGCGGTCGAGTACCCGGTCCCGGTGCCGATCTCCAGCACGCGGTGCCCGGGCTCGACATCGAGTTGCTGCCACATGCGCAGCACCACGGACGGGAGGGTGGACGACGAGGACGGGATGCCCGTCACGGCTTCCCCGGCCGTGTCCTCGGGCCCGATGCGGCCGTCGAGTTGGGTGACCAGCGTCCGGTCGTCGTAGATGCCCTCCAGCCAGCCGGGCTCGCCCTCGCGGACGGGCCGGTAGGCGGTCGGGAAGCTGCCGGTGACCGGGGCGAAGTGGGTTCCGACGAAGAGTTCCCGCGGAACGTCCCTCGCGGCTCTCTCCCACGCGCGTTCGGTGAGCGCACCGTTCCCGGCGAGCCTGTCGGCCAGGGCGTTGCGGAGTTCAGCCGGTGTGCTCATGTGCGGCGGAACCTTTCTGGAGCTGGTCGGCGAGGGCGTGGGCGATGGCGTCGGTGGTCTCGGCCGGCTGCCATGCCCACTGGCCGTTCGGGCTGCCCCGCCCCTCACCTGCTCTCTTGGGACGGGTGGCCGGTGCGCAGGATGGCAGGTGCGGTCCCGCCCGCCCGCATGGTGTACGGGCAAGGCAGGGCGGCAGGAAGGTGCCGGGTCGGCTACGCGACGTAGAAGGGACGGGCCGCGTCCTGGATCTCCGCCACCGCCCGGACAAAGTCGTCCAGGCCGCCGCCCCAGGGGTCGGCGATGCCGGAGCCGAGGACGCGCACCGGCCGGTCCGGGCCGACGAGGCCCCGGACGGCGTCGGCGGTCTCCTCGTCCACGGCGACCAGATCGTCCGCCCAACTGATCAGGTGCCGGTCGAGGACGGCCCCGCGGTGCCCGGTGAGGTCGTAGCCGAAGCCGGCGGCGGCCTGGATCATGAGCGGGTGGGCGGGCTTGCCCACGTGCCAGTTCCGGGTGCCCGCCGAGCGGACATCGAGCGCGCCCCCGGCACGCTCGGCGATGATCAGCGCGGCGATCGGGGACCGGCAGTGGTTGCCCTTGCAGATCACCAGGACGTTGCGGCGGGTCGAGCTCATTCGGGGTCCACCCGCTCGATCTCGAAGGTGAGCACGCCCAGAGCTTCCTTGTGGGGCGGGAAGATGGCGCGGATCGCTTCGAGCTGTTCGGCCTCGGTCGCCTTCGGGTTGACGGCCGCCACGTTCTCGGCGCCGAACATCTCCTCGAAGGTGCGGTACTTCCCGATCCGAGTGACCCGGGTCAGGCAACTCGACTCGCGGCAGGTGAAGTTGATCCGATCCCCAACCCTGATCCGCTTCATCGACTCGTAGGCGACGCGGACTTCGACGGTCTTCTCGCCGCTGGCGATCAGGTCGAAGTACTGCCGGTAGATCGGCATGTTGCGGGGGCGCTGCGCCTGGGAGTTGTGCGTGGCGGGCCGGCGGGTGCTCATCAGGGCTTCCAATGCGGTTGTGGTGTAGGACCGGAAGAAGTGCCTGGGGTCGCTCAGCACGAGTTCGCCGAGACCTGTCAGCGCCTCGACGTAGTCCTCCTGGGTGCCGGGCCAGGCCGAGGGGTCGAGCAGCCACGCGGGGGTGATGTCGTCCCGGGCTGCGGGCCCGGCTTCGGCGGCTTCGCGCAGCAGGCTCTTGGAGAGCTTGCCTCCGTCGCTGCCGAGGATCTGGGGGGTGAAGATCCGGACGGGCAGGGGCCCGGCGGGCGGGCCGAGGGCGGCGTGCGCGCCGTCGACGAGCTGGCATCCGAAGGCCCAGTCGCCGCCCTTGACCATGACGTGCAGGGTGCGGTCGTCGGGCCGGTAGGAGCGTTCCTTGACGACGTTGCGGTAGAGAGTGGCCAGGTCCAGGTAGCCACCGCCCAAGGGCGTGATATCGGCCTCGTAGCGGCCGTGTTCGAGGCAGGCGGCCTCGAACAGGCCACCTGCCTCGTCCAGTTCCAGCAGCCGAGTCCGGCCCGCGTACTTCTCGGCCCAGCCGCACACCGGGCAGGGCAGCCGGATGTGCGCGCTCCCGCTGTTCGGCGACAGCCAGGTGCCGACCGCGTCCAGGAGTTCCAACGTCCGCAGGAACTCGGCTCGGAACGCCGGGGTGTCCTGCTGCCGGGTGTAGGTGGTGACCGTGTACGGCACGTTCGTCCGGGCACGGCAGGCGTCGAACAGCGGCAGGTAGTACCGGGCGAGGAGTGCCGTGATCTCGTCGGCGCTCAGGGCGTGGGCGTAGGCCCGCTGGTAGCGCCGCCCGTCGACCCTGACGGTCTGGGCCGGGGAGTTGTCGAGCGCGCAGAAGTCCACAGTGGTGTGGATACCGAACTCGTCGCGAGCCCGCTCCGCCAGGAGGAAGGCGAGGCTCTGGACGAGGTGGGTTCCCAGGTGCGGATGACCGTTGATCTGCGTGCCCACGGAGAAGCCGATGCTCTCGATGTCGTAGTCCATGATGCGGGGCCGCAGGACGTCCACGGCGTCCTCAACGGCGTTGGCGAGCACCGTGTTCGGGGACCTCAACGTCGATACGGTCATGGTTCGCCTCCCTCGGGTCGGGATGGTGCGGCGGGTACGTGACAGACCGTAGAAGCCCCGGCACGGCGCGCTCAACGAACTTGCGCCTTCTTGCGGAGCATCACTCCAAGGAGGCAATGGCTGCCGCGATCAGCGCTCTGGCCCTCACCCCGTACACAGCCATGCCGGACAGGTCCATGAAGGCCCGGATGTAGTCCGTGATCTCTCTGGGCTGGAGCACGTTGACCTTCGCGGTCAGGGTCTCCACCGCTACCCGCTGATTATCGAACAGGTAGAAGGCTTCGAGGGGACAGATGGTGCGCGGGCACCCGGCCGGGATGATCCCGATGGAGACGGACGGCAGCGACATCAGCGTGAGCAGGTGACCGAGCTGAGCGGCCATGTCCTCCGCACTGCCGATCCTGGTTCGCAACACCCACTCCTCGACCAGGACCGCGAACCGTCGCGCCCCCGTGTACATGAGCTGCGCCCGCGCCAGACGCGCCGGTACGGCTGCGGCAACGTCGTTCGGAGTGCCCTGGAAGTCCGTGATGGACTGCAGGAGCGCCGTCGCGTACTCGGCGGTTTGGAAGAAGCCGGGGAGCACGTTCGAGGCGTAGATCCGGAAGAGCCTCGTACGCTCGTAGTCGCTGATGACCTTCTCTTGGGCGAGCCTCATGCCGGAGCTGTTCCGGCGTCTCCACTCCTGGTACATCGAGTCGGCGGCACGGGATGCCGCGATCCGGTCGGGGATCCGGTCGCCGGCCCTGCAGGCGGTGCACCAGGTCCTTATGTCGTCTTCCGACGGGGCGGCCTTGCCGGACTGGATGCGCGAGGTCTTGGCCGGATGCCAACCACACAGGGCGGACAGCTCGCCCCCTTTGAGCCCGGCGTCCTTGCGGATCTCGACCAGTTGGTCGGCGATGGCCTTGCGCGCTGCGACGACACTGGACGAAGGCGACGATGGCATGTGCTGTCCACCCGGTGGTTCGAAGCCGCTCAGACCGCGAAGTCCTCGTGGGGTACCGCCCGTTCCCATACGGCCTCGAAGGCCTTCGTGCACAGTTCCACGGTGGCCGGCTCCTCCGTCATCACGTTCCGGGGGTCAGCCCACTCACCGTCACCGGTGAACAGGTTGAACCGCACGATCCGGCTGTCGAACAACCAGAAGTCGGCCCCCGGCAGCGCAAGGTCCAGCGCCCGGGCCCGCGGCAGCCACAGGATCTGCTCACCGGCCACGATGTTGGTGAACGTGTGGGAGTGCTCGTAGCGGATGTACTCGGTGACGGGCTCCGACACGATCCGGGCACGCCGGATGGTCACCCCACGGGCAATGGTCTCCACCACGAAGTCGTGGAACGGATGCCACCACTCGTCCCGGTCCTCCGGGGAGTACCGGTGCCCGGCCTGCCACGCGGCGAACTGGTCGGCTTCGTCGGCGACGCTGTACTGATCACGCATCTCCAGATGCACGGCCGACTTCTTCGTCTCCCGGAGCAGGCTCCTGAAGTCCGGCACGTTCGATGGCATCGCAAGCCTTCCTGATGAAGGGGATCATTCGCTCGGGAATGCTGATCACGGACTCGTGGGCAGGCACACCGACCTTGTGACCGGCAACCCACTCGGTCCCGCTGACCTCCGCAAGCTCGGCCCCGGTGACGGTGTCACTCTGAATCACGAGTCGACGCTGAACCACGTCCGCCCAGACGGTGGGCGAGCCCTCCGCGTTGGTCTCAGGATCGATTCCGAAGAACTCTAGGCCCATGGCTGCCTCTCCTGTCACACGGCTTGCGCATTCTCGCGATCGAAGGTGACGCGGCTACCAGCATCCGGCGCCCGGTTCCGCCTTGTCCGGCGTTTCCTGACGAACCGCCCGTCCGATCGACCCCGGGCCGACCCGGAGCAGTGCCGCAGCCCCCGGCGCGTGGGCGGCGGGGGCCGGCGGGGTCAGGCGTCCTCGTCGGGCGGCGGGGTCGTGCGGAGGGCGTTGACGACGCCCAGGGCCACGATGGAGACCGCGACGGCGAGGAGGACGGCGAAGGCCGTCCCGATCAGGAACTTCACGAGAAGTCCCGCTCCGCGTCGAGGAGCAGGACGAGGAGGTTCAACAGCGTCGAGGCCGGCGCCGTGTTGAAGCGGACGAGGACGCGGCCGTCGATGGTCCGGTCGGTGCCGGCCGAGGGGAAGATCAGGCCGAACTTCCGCCCCCGGTCCTGGACTTCGGCGAGGAGCGTGCTGATGTGGGCGTCGGTGTAGTGCCGGATCCGGGGGTCGGTCGGCAGCATCGGGTGGCGGCGGGCCATCACGCGGCGCCGTCCAGCTCGAACCAGACGGATTTGGCGCGCTCGTGGGGGTCGACGCCCCAGCGGTGGGTGAGGCCCTCGACCAACTGGAGGCCCCGGCCGGACTCCGCGAGCAGGGAGAGCGGCGGGGTGGTGGGGAGGATCGGGCTCCCGTCCGTGACCGAGACGCGCAGCGAACCGTTGGTGGAGATGATCTCGACGAGCGGGGCGGGGGTGTCCCCGTGGCGCCAGGCGTTGACGAGCAGCTCGCAGAGGGCGAGCTGCGCGTCGGAGATGACGGAGGGGGACCAGCCGACGCGGGTCATGGTGTTGTGGAGGGTCTGACGGGCGATGGCGATGGTGGGGGTGTTGACGTGACGCATGGGAGTTCTCCCGAGGCGTGAGTGAGGGAGGAACCGGCGGAACAGGTGTCGCCGTGAGCCAGGCCGGTGGAGATGGAGGTGGCTGCTCTTCGGTGCTTGCCAGCAGGCGTTACTGACGATCCGTCGGATCGATGTGAGATCGACCATAGCGCACACAAGTATCCAAATTTCCACCCTCCCTGGATTCTTCCCCCTACGGTGGTAACTGGTGGACCGCCGATCGACACGCGCGGCACACTGGCCACACGCACGCCTGGAAGGAAGTCATGCCGCCACGATCGAACCCAACGCTCCGTCAACGCAGGCTTGGGACCGAACTGCGAAGAATCCGCGAGCACGCCGGGTTCGGCGGCTCGCAGCTCGGCCGTTCCGTAGGTATGAGTCCAGCCCAGGTGACACAGATGGAGTCAGGCCGGATCGGCATCAGCGTCGAGCGGCTCCACACCATCGCGGCCGCATGCAACTGCGCCAACCGACCCTTGATCGACGCGCTCACCGCCATAATCACGGAGAGGGGAAAGGGCTGGTGGGAGGAGTATGGCGAGGTCCTCACCTCGGACTACCTTGAGGTCGCCGAGATCGAAGGCCATGCCGAGAAGCTCTCCATGTGCACCACCACATACATCCCAGGCCCCCTCCAGACCGCCAGCTACGCCTCGGCCGTTTTCAAGAGGATCTTCCCACCGCTCCCCCGCAAGGATGTCGACATCCGAACCGCGTTCCGCATCCAGCGGCAACAGGTCATTCGTTCCGGCCGGACACCGTTTCGAGCATTCATCCACGAAGCCGCACTGAGGATGCAGTTCGGTGGGCCGATGGTGCTCGTGGACCAGCTTGACGCCCTGCTCGAAGACTCCCAGCAGCCCGGAATCTCCGTTCGGGTCGTTCCCTTCGCAGTTGACACGTTTCCCGGCGCCGGAGAGAACCTCACGTTCGCGGAGGGACCGGTCCCCGAACTCGACACCATCCAGTTGGACGTCTCGCAGGGCGCCCTGTTCTTCGACTCTCCAGCGGACCTCGCCAAGTACCGGGCGATCTTCGCGCGTCTTGACTCCACAGCTCTCCCTGAAGATGGATCTCGAAACTTCATCCGATCCATCAAGAAGGAACTGGAAGAAACGTATGCCTGAATCGGCATGGCAGAAGTCCAGCTACAGCGCCTCAAGCAATGAGTGCGTCGAGGTCCGTTCGGTCCCCGGGGCGGTCGAACTCCGTGAGTCCGACGAGGGCCACCTCATCCTCCGCACCACCCCCGCCACCCTCGCCGCCCTCCTCCACGGCCTCAAAACCGGCGAATTCGACCACCACGCCTGACCGCCCCACCCCGCAGCGCCCCTCGCCCACCTGGG
>NZ_JBIVVI010000170.1:0-10504 GCF_044757675.1 Kitasatospora sp. NPDC091257 | reverse complement strand
CGCAAACGCGGCACCCCCCAACCCCCCCGGACTGGCCCGTGGGCCGGGCCCCCGGAGGGGTCCGGCCCACGGGCACGGCAGGCTCAGACGGCCAGCAGGTCGACCACGAAGATCAGGGTCGAGCCGGCCGGGATGAGCGGCGTCGGCGACTGGTTGCCGTACGCCAGGCGCGCCGGGATGGTCAGCTCGCGGCGGCCGCCGACCTTCATGCCGACGACGCCCTGGTCCCAGCCCTTGATGACGCGGCCGCCGCCCAGCGGGAAGCGGAACTCGTTGGGGCTCCGGTTCCAGCTCGCGTCGAACTCCTCGCCGGTCTCGAAGGTCACACCGACGTAGCGGACGCTGACGTTCTGGCCCCGCTTGGCCTCCTCGCCCTCACCGACGACGATGTCGCGGATCTGCAGCTCCGTCGGGGCGTCGCCGATCGGGAAGTCGATCTCGGGCTTCTCGTTGAGGTTGACGCTCACAGTCCCTCTTCTCACATTCGCTCTGCTGTCACGACCAAGCGGCGGGCGCCCGCACCCGGTCCGTTCTTCCCGGACCACGGTACGGGCGCCCGCCGCCCGTCCGGGCCCGGCCACGCGGCCGGACCCGGAGGTCACACGTACACCATTGTCACCCGAAAGTGGATCAGCCCTGACCCGCGTCGAGGATGTCCACCACGAAGACCAGCGTCGCGCCGGGCGGGATGTCGCCCTGGCCCTTGTCGCCGTAGCCCAGCGAGGCGGGGATCACCAGCTCGACGCGGCTGCCGACGGTCTGGCCCTCCAGGCCCTGGTCCCAGCCCTGGATGACCTGGCCGCCGCCGACCGGGAAGGTGAACGCCTGGCCCTTGCTGAGCGAGGAGTCGAACACCTTGCCGCTGGAGAACAGCGCGCCGGTGTACTGGACGACGACCTTCTCGCCCTTCTCCACCTTCGGCCCGGTGCCCTTGATCAGGACGTGCGACTTCAGCTCGGTCGGGTCCTTCGCGCCGGCCACCGGGGTGATCTCGGCCGGCTTCTTGCCGTTGTCCTTGACCTGCGGGAAGTCCGCCGGCGGCGGGGTGACGGTTCCGCTCACCACGGCGTCGGGCGCGTTGGCGTTGCGGACGTCGATCACGAAGATCAGGTCGTCCTTGGGGCCGATCGACATGTCGGCCTTGCCCTGGGCGCCGAACGCGGCGGCCGGCGGGGCCACCACCAGCAGCCGGCTGCCGGCCTTCTTGCCGATCACGGCCTGGTCCAGGGCCGGGATCAGCGCGTCGGTGCCGGCCTGGAAGATCTGCGGCTTCCCGTCGGCGTCGTACGAGCTCGGGATGTCCTTGCCGGTGTTCCAGTCCTTGGCGGTGTAGTCCACCGAGGCCCAGGAGTTCTTCTCCACCTTGGCGCCGGTGCCCTCGGTGAGCACCTTGACGACGAAGGAGCCGTCGGAGGCCTCGCCCGGCACCTGGATCTCGGCCTTCTTGCCGAAGTCCCCGGCGACCGTCGGCAGCACCTTGGCGCTGTCCTTGATCGGCGGCACCGGGTCGGCGGTCGGCGTGGGCGGCGCGCTCTTGGCCGCGTCCGGCTTGGCCGCGGCGCTGTCCTTGGAGCCGTCCTTGTTCACCACGTAGAGCGTGATGCCGCTGCCGACCAGCAGCAGGGCCAGCACCGTACCGAGGATCACGCCCAGCTTGCCGACACCGGGCGGGTTCTCGTCGTACCCGGCCTCCGAGCTGTCGGTCTTGCGCACGTTGGAGGCGAAGATCTGCGGGGCGTCGTCGTCCGTCTTCGTTCCGCCCGCGGGGCGCGGCGCCTCGCCGGGCTGCGCCCAGCCGGCCTGCTGCGCCAGGATCGCCGGGGGGACGACGATCGACTCGCGGTCCCCGCCGACCGGGCCGCCGGGACGGGAGGCGGCCGGGTCACCCGCAGAGCTGTCGTTCGCCGCGGTACCGGCCCCGCCCGGGCTCGGCGTCTTCTCAGTCATGACTCCCCATCCATCTCGCCACGAGGTCTTCCAGGTCTGCGTCCGGCGTGGGCACGCCGGCCTGCTGCCGCACCGCCCGCCCGGACCTCGGCACCGGGCGGCGCCTGCCACAGTGCGTGGGCAGTATGACAGCTCAGGATGAGGGCGGACGCTTCGCTGTACGAGCGTCCGCCCAAGCGTACGGAATCCCCGGGGTGAGTTCCTAGACCGCTTCGAGAATGTCGATCACGAAGACCAGCGTCGAGTTCGCCGGCACCGAGCCCTGCGCCTTGTCCTGGTAGCCGAGCGCCGGCGGGACCACCAGCAGGACCCGGCTGCCGACGTTCTGCCCGACCAGGCCCTTGTCCCAGCCCTCGATCACGCTGCCGGTGCCGATCTGCACCGCCTGCGCGCCGCCGTGCGTCCAGGAGGAGTCGAACTGCTGGCCGTTGGCCCACAGCACCCCGGTGTACTGCACCACCAGGGTCTGCCCGCTCTTGACCTGCTTGCCCTCGCCCTTGATCAGCACCGCCTGCTGGAGGTCGGTGGGCGCGGCCTGCCCTTCCGGGATCGTGATCGTCACCGGCGCCTTGCCGTTGTCCTTGACCTGCGGCAGCGTGGCGGGCGGCTCGGTCATCGTCCCGGTGAGCGTGGAGTCCGGCGGCAGGCTCTCCATGATGTCCAGCACGAACACCACGGTGTCGCCCTTGCTGACGCCCAGCTGGCTGGAGCCCTGCTCGCCGAAGGCCGCCTCCGGCGGGGCCACCACCAGCAGCCGGGAGCCCACCTTCTTGCCGATCACGCTCTGGTCCAGCGCCGGCACCAGCTGCCCGCTGCCGGCCTGGTAGAGCTGCGGCTTGCCGTTGGCGTCGTACGAGCTCGGCAGGTCCTTGCCGGTGGTCCAGTCCTTGGCGGTGTAGTTGACCGTCACCCAGTCGCCCTTGTTGACGGTCGCCCGCTCACCCTCGATGACCGTGTTCACCACGAACTGGCCGCTGGGCTGCTGGCCCTCGGGAATGGTGATGGTGGCCTTGCTGCCGAATCCGCCACCCGAAAGAGTGGGCATCGGCGACGCCTCGCCGACCGGCGCGGGCACCGTCGGGGCGGCGCTCGCCGTGGACGGCGTCGCCGGGCCGGCCGCCTTGGGGGAACTGCTACAGGCGACCGCGAGCAGCAACGGCAGGGTGAGAAGCAAACCGGCGGTGCGGCGCACGGTGGTCCTAACTGTCGGTCGAAGTCGGCTCTCCTGACTCGACGGACAGCGTATGCCCGGCACGCGTCCGGCCCCGGTAGACACCACCGGGGCCGGCCACCGCCTTGATCACAAAGCCTCGATCACACCGCCTCCGCTACATCCCCGCGATCAGCTTCTCCACCCGCTCGTCCACCGAGCGGAACGGGTCCTTGCACAGCACCGTGCGCTGCGCCTGGTCGTTCAGCTTCAGGTGCACCCAGTCCACCGTGAAGTCCCGGCGCTGCTCCTGCGCCCGGCGGATGAAGTCCCCGCGCAGCCGCGCCCGGGTGGTCTGCGGCGGGATCGACTTGGCCTCGAAGGTCTTGAGGTCGGTGGTCACCCGCTGCGCCTGGCCCTTGCCCTGGAGCAGGTAGAACAGGCCGCGGCGGCGGTGGATGTCGTGGTACGCGAGGTCGATCTGGGCCACCCGCGGGTTGGACATGCTCATCCCGTGCTTCTCGCGGTAGCGCTCGATGAGCTTGTACTTCATGATCCAGTCGATCTCCTGGGCCACCCCGTCCAGCCGCTCGGTGCGGACGGCCTCCAGGGTGCGGCCCCACAGGTCGAGCACCCGGCCGACGGTGCCGGTGTTGATGCCCTTGCGGTCCGCGAACTCCAGGGCCTTCGTGTAGTACTCCTCCTGGATGTCCAGCGCGCTGGCCTCCCGGCCGTTGGCGAGCCGCACCTGGTGGGTGCCGGTGAGGTCGTGGCTGACCTCGCGGATCGCCCGGATCGGGTTCTCCAGGGTGAGGTCGCGCATCACCACGCCGGCCTCGATCAGCCGCAGCACCAGGTCGGTGGAGCCGACCTTGAGCAGCGTCGTGGTCTCGGACATGTTGGAGTCGCCGACGATCACGTGCAGCCGGCGGTAGCGCTCGGCGTCCGCGTGCGGCTCGTCCCGGGTGTTGATGATCGGGCGCGAGCGGGTGGTGGCGGAGCTGACGCCCTCCCAGATGTGCTCGGCCCGCTGGCTGACGCAGTACACCGCGCCGCGCGGGGTCTGGAGCACCTTGCCCGCGCCGCAGATCAGCTGCCGGGTGACCAGGAACGGGATCAGCACGTCGGCGAGCCGGGAGAACTCGCCGTGCCGGGCCACACAGTAGTTCTCGTGGCAGCCGTAGGAGTTCCCGGCCGAGTCGGTGTTGTTCTTGAAGAGGTAGACGTCCCCCGCGATGCCCTCCTCGTGCAGCCGCCGCTCGGCGTCCACCAGGAGACCTTCGAGGATCCGCTCGCCGGCCTTGTCGTGCGTCACCAGCTCGACGACGTCGTCGCACTCGGGGGTGGCGTACTCGGGGTGGGAGCCGACGTCGAGGTAGAGGCGGGCGCCGTTGCGCAGGAAGACGTTGCTGCTTCGGCCCCAGGAGACGACCCGGCGGAACAGGTACCGCGCGACCTCGTCCGGTGACAGCCGCCGCTGCCCGCGGAACGTGCAGGTCACGCCGTACTCGTTCTCCAGCCCGAAAATCCGGCGGTCCATGAGCACTCCATTCTCTGTCGGAGCTGTCCGAAACCGCCTCCACGACGGCTGGGCCGCCGCAGGGGCACCGGAGTCCCGCACGACGGCGGCGGGGCCGCCGTACGGAACTCCACAGGTACTGCTACACCGGCGTGCCGCCCGCCGGGTTGTCGTCGTCGTCCGCCTCGGCGGACTGGTCCCCGTCGAGCAGCCGGCCCAGCTGGTTGCCCAGGATCCGCTTGAACTTGCGCTGCTGGAACCGCTGGCGGTCGAGGACCGCGACCTCCAGCTGTTCCGGCGTGAGGCTGCGCGGGCTGCCGCCGTTGGGGTCGCGGGCGAGCGAGTCCACCGCGACCTTCACCGCCTCGGTGAGGCTCAGGCCGGCCCGGTGGCGCTGGCCCAGGTAGTTGCCGATCGAGTCGGCGTTGCCGCCGACCACCACGTAGTTCTTCTCGTCCACGACCGAGCCGTCCGGCGTGAGCCGGTAGATCTGGTCGTTGTCGGAGGTGCGGCCGACCTCGGCCACGATCAGCTCGACCTCGTACGGCTTCTCGCCGACCGAGGAGAAGATGGTGCCCAGGGTCTGGGCGTACACGTTGGCCAGGCCCCGGGCCGTGACGTCGGCCCGGTCGTAGGAGTAGCCGCGCAGATCGGCGTAGCGGACGCCGCCGATGCGCAGGTTCTCGAACTCGTTGTAGCGGCCGACCGCCGCGAAGGCGATCTTGTCGTAGATCTCGGAGACCTTGTGGAGCGCCCTGGAGGTGTTCTCCGCGACGAAGACGATGCCGTCGGCGTAGGTGAGCACGACCACGCTGCGGCCGCGCGCGATGCCCTTGCGGGCGTACTCCGCGCGGTCCGCCATGGCCTGCTGGGGTGAGACGTAGAACGGTGTCGACACCGGCGGTCGTCCCTTTCCTGTGAGGTGGTGGCTAGATCAGCGGGGCCTGCGGGCCGTTGGGCCGGGCCAGGCGCTCGTCGGTGATGGCGACGGCGACCTCCGTGACCTCCGCCTCGGTGAGTCGGCGGAAGCCGTCCTCGGTGATCAGCGAGACGATCGGGAAGATCTTGCGGGCGAGGTCCGGGCCGCCGGTGGCGGAGTCGTCGTCGGCCGCGTCGTACAGCGCCTGGACGACCATGGTGACGGCCTGGTCGGCCGTCAGCCCCTCGCTGTAGAGCTTCTTCATCGAGCCGCGCGCGAAGACCGAGCCCGAGCCGGTGGCGGTGAAGCCGCGCTCCTCGGACCGCCCGCCGGTGACGTCGTAGTTGAAGATCCGGCCGCGGCCGAGGTCCAGGTCGTAGCCGGCGAACAGCGGCACCACCGCGAGGCCCTGCATCGCCATGCCCAGGTTGCCCCGGATCATGGTGGTGAGCCGGTTGGCCTTGCCCTCCAGGGAGAGCGTGGTGCCCTCGATCTTCTCGTAGTGCTCGAGCTCCAGTTGGAACAGCCGGACCATCTCGATCGCGAGGCCCGCGGTGCCGGCCACGCCGACCGCGCTGAACTCGTCGGCCGGGAACACCTTCTCCATGTCGCGCTGGGCGATCACGTTGCCCATCGTGGCCCGGCGGTCACCCGCGATGACCACGCCGCCGTCGAAGGTCGCGGCCACGATCGTGGTCCCGTGCGGGGCCTCGACCACGGCGCCCTCGGGGAGCCCGCGGCGACCGGGGACCAGCTCCGGCTTGTGCTCGGCGAGGAAGTCGATGAACGAGGACGACCCCGGGGTCAGGAAGGCAGCCGGTAGACGCCCGGTGCCACGAGTGTTGGCTTCCACACGATTCCTTCCAGGTAGCTTGAAGCGCGCGCTGCCCGCACCCTACCCGCCCGACGATCACTGTCCACGGGTGGAGGGGCCGGTGCCGGACGGCCGGGCGGTGCTCGCCGCCCGGCCGCCCCGGACGGTCGCGACCGTGAATTCGGAATGCCCGGGTGCGGGCTATTGCCCGCCCTTCTGGACGAATCCGCGCACGAAATCCTCGGCATTCGACTCGAGGACCTCGTCGATTTCGTCCAGCACCGCGTCGACGTCGTCGCTCAGCTTTTCCTGGCGCTCCTTGAGGTCGTCGGAATTCTGGCTTTCCGCGGCCTGCTCCTCGACCTCCTCGGAGGAACGGTTTGCCCGCTGCTGGCCGCCGCCGGTGTCCTTGCTCGCCATTTCCCTCACCCCGCTCGATTCGTCTGGCACGGTTCGGTCGTTGCTTGCTGCACCGACCCTATACACAAGGTGCGACTGCCGCTCCCGGTTTGCCGGTGGCGCTTCCTGTCCAACACCCGCTGCCACCCCGGATGATTCCCATTCGGCGGACGTTCACCCATGGTGATCGAAAAGTTACCCGCCGGCCAGCACCCGGAGCAGGTCCTCGGCCGTGCGGCAGCGGTCCAGCAGCTCCTTGACGTGGTTGCGGGTGCCGCGCAGCGGCTCCAGGGTGGGGACGCGCTGCAACGAGTCCCGGCCGGGCAGGTCGAAGATCACCGAGTCCCAGGAGGCCGCCGCGACGTGGTCCGCGTACTGCTCCAGACAGCGACCGCGGAAGTACGCCCTGGTGTCCTCCGGCGGCTTGGAGACGGCCCGCTCGACCTCGTCCTCGGTGACCAGCCGCTCGAACCGCCCGCGGGCCACCAGACGGTTGTAGAGGCCCTTCTCGGGCCGTACGTCGCTGTACTGGAGGTCGACCAGGTGCAGCCGCGGGTTGTCCCACTCCAGGGCGTCCCGGCTGCGGTAGCCCTCCAGGATCTCCCGCTTGGCGATCCAGTCCAGCTGCCGGGACAGCGACATCGGGTCGCGCTCCAGCCGGCCCAGGACGTCCTCCCAGCGCGCCAGCACGTCCACCGTCTGCTCGTCCGCGTCGGCGCCGAAGCGGTCCTCCACGTACTTGCGGGCCAGCTCGAAGTACTCCAGCTGGAGCTGGACGGCGGTGAGCCGGCGCCCGTTGCGCAGGGTGATCAGGTGCTTGAGCGTCGGGTCGTGGGAGACCCGGTGCAGGGTGCGCACCGGCTGGTCCACCGCGAGGTCGGCGGCGATGAAGGAGTCCTCGATCATCGACAGGACCAGCGAGGTGGTGCCCAGCTTGAGGTAGGTGGAGATCTCGGAGAGGTTGGCGTCCCCGATGATCACGTGCAGTCGGCGGTACTTCTCGGCGTCGGCGTGCGGCTCGTCCCGGGTGTTGATGATCGGGCGCTTGAGCGTCGTCTCCAGGCCCACCTCGACCTCGAAGTAGTCCGCCCGCTGGCTGATCTGGAAACCGTGCGCGGAGCCGTCCTGGCCGATGCCGACCCGGCCGGCGCCGGTGACCACCTGGCGGGAGACGAAGAACGGGGTGAGGTGGCGGACGATGTCGGCGAACGGTGTCGCCCGCTTCATCAGGTAGTTCTCGTGGGTGCCGTAGGAGGCGCCCTTGTTGTCGGTGTTGTTCTTGTAGAGGTGGATGGTCTGCCCGTTGGGCAGTTCCAGCGCGCGTTGTGCCGCGGCCGCCATGATCCGCTCGCCGGCCTTGTCCCAGAGCACGGCGTCACGCGGGTTGGTCACCTCGGGCGAGCTGTACTCGGGGTGCGCGTGGTCCACGTAGAACCGGGCCCCGTTGGTGAGGATGACGTTGGCGAGGCCGATGTCCTCGTCGGTCAGCTGGCTGGCGTCCGCGACCTCGCGGGCCAGGTCGAACCCCCGTGCGTCGCGCAGCGGGTTCTCCTCCTCGAAGTCCCAGCGGGCCCGCCGTGCCCGGTGCATCGCCGCCGCGTACGCGTTGACGATCTGGGACGAGGTGAGCATGGCGTTGGCGTTGGGGTGCCCGGGCACGGAGATCCCGTACTCGGTCTCGATGCCCATCACGCGCCGTACGGTCATGCGGCCCTCCTTGCCCGGTGCGCCGCCCCCGACGGGCGGAGCACGCTGACGTACCGCCGAACAACACCGACGCCGGGCCTCTGCCCGCGGACGGTGGGTCGAGCCTAGAACCCGGCGCCGAGCGGCGGGCCCGGAGACGCGCCGTCCGGCTGCGGGGCCGCGAGGCGCCACAGCCGGACGGTGTGCGTACAGCTCCGGGGACCGCTGCCGGCCCGGACAACCGCGTGCTTACAGGTACTGCCCCGTGTTGGCGACAGTGTCGATCGAGCGGCCGGACTCGGCGCCCTGCTTGCCGGTGACCAGCGTGCGGATGAAGACGATCCGCTCGCCCTTCTTGCCGGAGATGCGGGCCCAGTCGTCCGGGTTGGTGGTGTTCGGGAGGTCCTCGTTCTCCTTGAACTCGTCCACGCAGGCGGCGAGCAGGTGGGAGACGCGCAGACCGCGCTGACCGTGGTCGAGGAAGTCCTTGATGGCCATCTTCTTCGCGCGGTCGACGATGTTCTGGATCATCGCGCCGGAGTTGAAGTCCTTGAAGTACAGGACCTCCTTGTCACCGTTGGCGTAGGTGACCTCCAGGAAGCGGTTCTCCTCGGTCTCGGAGTACATCCGCTCCACCACCGACTGGATCATCGCGGCCACCGTGGCCCCGACGGAGCTGTCGTGCTCCTTGAGGTCGTCCGGGTGGAACGGCAGCGAGTCCTTGAGGTACTTGGAGAAGATGTCCTTCGCGGCCTCGGCGTCCGGGCGCTCGATCTTGATCTTGACGTCCAGGCGGCCGGGCCGCAGGATCGCCGGGTCGATCATGTCCTCGCGGTTGGAGGCGCCGATGACGATGACGTTCTCCAGGCCCTCCACGCCGTCGATCTCGGCGAGCAGCTGCGGGACGATGGTGTTCTCCACGTCCGAGCTGACACCGGAGCCGCGGGTGCGGAACAGCGACTCCATCTCGTCGAAGAAGACGATGACGGGCGTGCCCTCGCCCGCCTTCTCCCGGGCCCGCTGGAAGACCAGGCGGATCTGCCGCTCGGTCTCGCCCACGTACTTGTTGAGCAGCTCGGGGCCCTTGATGTTGAGGAAGTAGCTCTTCCCCTGGGGGCGGCCGGTGACCTCGGCGACCTTCTTGGCCAGCGAGTTGGCGACCGCCTTGGCGATCAGCGTCTTGCCGCAGCCGGGCGGGCCGTAGAGCAGCACGCCCTTGGGCGGGCGCAGCTCGTACTCCTTGAAGAGGTCGGCGTGCAGGTAGGGCAGCTCGACCGCGTCGCGGATCAGCTCGATCTGGTTGCTCAGACCGCCGATCTGGCGGTAGTCGATGTCCGGGACCTCTTCGAGGACCAGCTCCTCGACCTCGGACTTCGGGACGACCTCGAAGACGTAGCCGGAGCGGGGCTCCAGCAGCAGGGCGTCCCCGGACCGGATGGTCAGCCCACGCAGCGGTTCGGCGAGGCGCACCACCCGCTCCTCGTCGGTGTGCCCCAGCACCAGGGCGCGCTCGCCGTCCTCCAGGAGCTCCTTGAGGGTGACGATCTCGCCGATGTTCTCGAAGGCCATCGCGTCCACGATGTTGAGGGCCTCGTTGAGCATCACTTCCTGGCCGCGCCGCACCTCGTCGAGGGCGACGCTCGGGCTGACGTTCACGCGGAGCTTGCGCCCGCCGGTGAAGATGTCCGCGGTGCCGTCCTCGTTCGCGTCGAGGAAGGTGCCGAAGCCGGCCGGGGGCTGTGCCAGCCGGTCCACTTCCTCCTTGAGGGCCACGATCTGGTCGCGGGCCTCTCGCAGGGTGGAGGCGAGCCGTTCGTTCTGGGCGGTCACGCCCGCCAGGTTGGTCTGGAGCTCGACGATCCGCTCTTCGAGGATCCTCGAATTGCGCGGCGAGTCGGCGAGCTTGCGGCGCAACACGGCGATTTCCTGCTCAAGGTACGAGACCTGAGCGGCCTCGTCGGAACCACGAGCGGGCCTGCCGGTGCTGCGGTTGTAGTCGTCATCGTGGGCTGCCACGGTCCTCACCTCCTCCGGGGAGCTGGACGCTTCCAGACCCTACCTGGGACCAGG
>NZ_JBIVVI010000169.1:0-10524 GCF_044757675.1 Kitasatospora sp. NPDC091257 | reverse complement strand
GGAGGGGCCGGGCGCGCACGAGGACGCTGGACGTCTCCCGGGGACGCGGGCGGCTGGCCTGCGCAGTCCTCGCCAGATGGGGCACAGTTTGGCCCCGGATCGTCGGCGGAATCGTCACCGCCCGCAGGGGGGTTGCGCTGCTGGCGCTTCTTCTCGGCCGCGCGCCGGCGCCGCTCCTGGACCTGTCGGCGGCTCGGGTTGGCGTCGAGGTAGCCGTGCATCACGTAGTCGCCGCGCCGGGGCTGGGGGCAGCGTGCGCACGCGTGCCCGGCTTCGTGCCACAGCCCGGAGGCGAGCAGTTTGGCGATCTGCGTGGCCGTGCCGTTCTTCGCCGCGACCGCCCCGGGGATCACCCCGTCGGTCAGGTGGGCGCTCGCGTAGGCGCCGCAGCGCACCCACAGCCCGGTGGCGGCGTTGCCTGCCGCAAGGATCTTGGGGTGGTCGTCCGTGCTGTCGCCGACGGCGAACCAGGGCATGCCGGTGGTCTCCTACCAAGGTGGGGTGCCGGGTCCGCAGGCCGGCATGGCGGTCGGGGATGGGGCAGCTCAGGCGGCCGTCTCGGCGCTCTGGTCGAGGCCCAGCAGCACGCGCAGCTTCGCGGTCGGGACGAGGATGCGGCGGCCGACGGTGATCGTCGGGATGTCGCCGCGCCGGGCGGCGTTGTAGCTGGCGGCGCGCTCAAGCCCGAAGATGCGGCCAGCCTCGGGCACGGTCATCGTCGGCTGGACCTGGGGGTCGGGAAGGGCGGGAACGGGGCTCGTCGTCATGCCCGCACTGTGGTCCGCGCCGGGCCCTACCGTCCCGCTGTCCACGGCCGGTGCGGGCAGTTCCCGTGTGTGCCGCACCGGCTGCATCGGTACACCGAAGGCCACGTCGGTGCAGGTCAGCGCCCATGCGAGCCGCGAATGGCACTCTTGCCGAGGAATTCCACCCCGTCCGAAGTGGCCGCCCGCGACTGCGCAGAACCAGGGCGACAACGGGACGGCGGCGGCGCACCGGCCTCTCCCCCGTCCACCTCAGTCCGCCCCCGTCCATTGCGGCAGCAGCGCAGCTGACCCCGTCCACGCTCGGCGCGACCCAACCGTGTCACCGGCCCTACGGTCACGGCCAACTCCCCACGACCGCACTGGCCTGTGCCCCGACCGGCACGGCTGCGGTGAGTGTGGGCCTGCCGTGACCGCCGCCCCAACCAGCGGGGCCTGAGCGCCGATTGAGAGAAATGAGCGAGCGCGAGAAGAACGACAGCCCAGGGTCGGTGTACCGCCGCTGCACCTGCCGCGAACCTGTCCTGGACGAAAACAGGCAGCCCGTGCTGGACGCCGGGGGAAAGCCCAAGACGCGCGAACTCGGATCCCGCTGCCCGAAGCTGAAAGGCAAGAAGGCCCACGGCACGTGGTGGTACTACCTCAACCTGAAGCCCGGCCCCGACGGCAAGCAAAAGCGGGACCGCAAGGGCGGCTACCCGGACAAGGACGCCGCCGTGACCGCCCTGAAGAAGGCGATCGCGAAGGTCGACCGCGGCGAGGTGATCGACCACCGCACCACCGTGGCCCAGTACCTGATGAAGTGGCTGGAGCAGCGCAAGACCCTGGAGCCGACGACCGTCAGCTCGTACGAGAGCCACATCCGGATCTACCTGATCCCCGCGCTCGGCCACATCAAGCTGGAGGACCTGACCGCCGAACCGATCACCGACATGTTCGACGCGATCCAGGCCCGCAACGTCGTCATCGCCTACGAGCTCGCGATGATCGCCAAGGCCCGCGCCGAGTACGCCGAGTGGAAGGCCCTGTACGGGCGCAGGCCGGGCCGGCCGAAGAGGAACGCCCCGCCTCCGCCGGTGCCCGCGCCGGAGATACCCAAGCGCGAGCCCCACGCCCAGATGCGCATCGTCGCCCCGGCGACCATGCAGCGCATCCGCGCCACCCTGCGCTCCGCCCTCACGGCGGCGGTCAAGAAGGGCCAGGTCAGCCGGAACTGGGCGAGCCTGGTCGACCTGCCCTCCGGCAAGCGCCCGAAGGCGCTGCTGTGGACGCCGGAGCGCGTCGAGGAGTGGCGGCGCACCGGCGAGAAGCCGTCGAAGGTGATGGTGTGGACCCCGGAGCAGGCCGGGATGTTCCTCGACGGCATCGAGGGGGACTGGCTGCGCGCGTTCTGGCACCTGGCGATCTTCCGAGGGCTGCGCCGGGGCGAGGCTGCCGGCTTCGAGTGGCCGAAGGCCAACCTCGAGACCGCGGTCATCACCGTCGACTGGCAGGTGGTCACGGTGAAGGGCAAGCCCCTCGGTAAGAAGCCGAAGGCCGACAGCGAACGCACGCTCGCCCTCGACAGCCACACCCTCCAGGAGCTACGGGACCACCGCGACCGGATGGCCGAGGCCCGCCGCGACGCGGCCGAAGCCGGACGGCCATGGCCGGTCACCGACAAGGTGTTCGTCCGCGAGGACGGCGCCGAGATCAACCCGGACTACCTCACCGACCGGTTCGAGCTGCTGTGCAACAAGCTGGGCCTGCCGCCCGTACGCCTGCACGACCTACGACACCTCGCAGCCACCCTGCTGCTCGGCGCCGGCGCCGACCTCAAGGTCGTACAGGAGGTACTCGGCCACGCCACGTACGTGCTGACTGCCGACACCTACACCTCCGTGCTGCCTTCCCTCGACCGCGAGAACGCGGAGAAGGCCGCCGCCCTCGTCCCGGTGAAGTCCCGCAGCAGCACCAGTGCCCCGCTGGTGTACCTGCTGGTGCTCGGCGGGATCGAGGTCGCCATGACCAACGCCGAGGACGCCCACGCCCTCGTCGACCTGTGGAACGAACTCCTGGTCCACGGCCACCCCGGGTCGAGGGAACGCCGCGCCGCCATGCCGAAGAAGCGCACCCGCTGGTCCGGCCGCGGGGTGCTGTGGGAACGGCAGCCCCGGCACCAGCAACTGCACTCCGCCGTGGCCGGCGTCGACCGACGCTCCGGCACAGTGATCTACCAACTGCCGCTCGTCAAGCAGCCGTGCTTCGAGTTCGAGCGCGACCTGTACACCGACCAGGCCGCCGTCAGCTTCGTGCAGCTGCGCCACGGACTGCGCGGCACCATCGAAGTCGTCGCACGCGGCACCGACGAGGCCGCGGTGAAGAGCGCCTTCGAGCAAGCCCTGGAGCAGGCTTCCCAGCTGCGCACCGCCAGCGTGCCCGAAGGCGACGACGACCAGCTCGAAGGCGACATTCTGGCGGCGTAGCAACCGTGTGCCGGAGGCCCGAGGGGCCGGAGCGATCCGCTCCGGCCCCCTTCTACCTGCTATGCACCCACCACAGGAGCCACGGCACCACGGCGTTACCCAGCGCATGGCCGGAGCCCGCTAGCACGCCCCACCAGAACCGCCGCACGCTGCGCCTACCCACCGCCAGGTGCCGGCGTCCGACCAATACCGAGTCCTCGCCCTCAGCCATCAACTTCTCTTCCATGGAACCTCCTTGGTCTTCCCGTTCAGCTTCGCGACCGACCTTCATGGCCGCTGAACCCAGAAGACCAGGCGGACCGCCCTCGGATTCCGGGAGACCTCGGGGGGTTCTACTTCCCGCTGCCGGCACCCACAGCTTCGCCCCGCGCCCTATACCACGAGCGACAGCGGCCGCCGCGCGCTCAACTCCCCTGCCAGTAGCGTGATCCCATGGTGAGAACCCCGCCCAGTGCGGCCGATCAACTGCTGCTTCAGCTCGCCGCTGACCGCGGCACAGAGGTGTCCGGCCGTCAGCTCGAACGCTGGCGCGCCCAGCCCGACCCCCTGCTACCGGCCAACACCCGCTCCTACCCGGGGCGCCCTGTCGGCGGAAGCGCGTCCGCGACCGATCCCGCACTGGTGGACCTGGTGGTGTGGCTCGGCCAGCACAGCCGCCCCGGCGCCGATCCCCTCTACCTGGCACTCGGCGCGTTCGGGGCCGGATTGACCGTCCCGGAAGGTACCGTCCGCGAGGCGTTCGCCCGGCAGGTCGTCCGGTTCGTAGAACGGGTCACTGACCGGCTCGGTCCGGTCCCGGAGCGCGGGGACATTCAGGAGTGGGTGAGCGACCAGGCCGACGAGATCGCACAGGGGGGCGCGCACCGCCTCACGGGAGTGAACCGCCGGGTCCGTCGGATCGACAAGCAGCTGCGGCAGCTACCCGCGCTCGCCGAGCTGTGGCAGTTCGCCGCCGACCTCGATCCGGATCGCGCCGACGTCGATCCGCTGGACAACGCCGGTCTGCTGTACCACGGCATGACGGCGGCCCTCGGAGGCCCCGGCGGGATCAACCCGGAGGTGATCGCGCGGATGACCCGGTCCCAGGCAGGCCGAGACGTGCCGCAGTACACCGCGCGCCTGCTGGAGACCGACCCCCGCGACCCCCTGGTCGCTGTCCGGAGCACGCCAGCGCACCAGATGCCGGGTCTGCCGGCCGACAGCGTCATGAACCACTTCGTATCGGTGGCCCGGAAAGCTCCACTGGATCGGCTGCGGATCGGCTGGACCGCTGCCGGGGAGATGGCGGACTGGGCTCAGGCTCTGTGCCGCGCGGTCGAAGCCGAGCTCTCGTCCGAGCAGCCAGGCGACGCCTGCCGCGATTGGGTCTTCGGGCAGTTCTTCGGCATCGGCAGGATGTACCTGATCAGGGGCCTGGCCGAGCCCGCCCCAACTGCCGGCCAGCAGGCGCTGACGGCGTTGGAGCTGGTGCTCTCCTTCGATGCGATCAACACCGTCCTCGCCACGACGGACGACGACGGACACGAGACGATGCGGCGTCTCGCCCCGCCGTTCCTGCTCAAGCTGGCCGCTGTCGAGATGCCGTCAGGCTGACCGATCGGGGTATGACCCAGATCCGTTGCTGGTCCACGATGGTGAGCGCTTCGTTGTAGTCGAGGCCGTAGAAGCGCTCACCGCCTCCACGCCGCTTCTCCCTCGCGCGGTGCATGGGTAGTCGGACTGTACGGGCCCGGGACGGCCTGCCCGAGCTCGACTAGGGCCTGTGTGATGTTGTGATCAACATTGCAGTTTCGTGCTCACCCGAAGGCGGAATCCGGTAGGACGCTGTGTGTGACGCGTAGGCAACTCACTGATAACCAGTGGAAGTTCATCGAGCCGTACCTGCCGATCGGCAGGTACGGCCCGTACCCCGAGAGGCTGCGGGATCAGCTCGAGGGAATGATCTGGCGGTTCCGCTCCGGCGCTCAGTGGCGGGAGATGCCCTCCGAGTTCGGTCCCTGGCCGACCGTCTACGGTCGTTTCCGGGTCTGGCGGGACGCCGGCGTCTTCGAAGCCCTGCTGGAGGGGCTGATCGCGGAAGCCGCGAAGCGCGGCGAGGTGGACTTGTCCCTGGTCAGCGTGGACTCCACCACCGTGCGGGCTCACCACGACGCCGCCGGGATGCACCTGGACCCCGACACCATGGACGCCCTGGAGAAAGCCGCCGACGAGGCGGAGAAGGCCCGACAAAAGGTGCCCCTATGGTTTTCGTCAAGCGGCTGAGGCTTCCGGTGCCTGGTAGAGGGTGCCGTCCCTGAGCATGGCGAAGAGCACGTCGATGCGGCGTCGGGCGAGGCAGACGAGGGCGGCGACGTGGTGTTTGCCCTCGCGACGTTTCTTGTCGTAGTAGGCGCGTGAGTCCGGTTGGGACAGCGCCGCGAACGCGGCGAGATAGAAAGCTCGCTTGAGCTGCTTGTTGCCGCGCCGGGACGGGTGCTCGCCGCGGATGGAGGAGCCGGAGTTCCTGGTCACCGGGGCGAGGCCGGCGTAGGAGGCCAGATGGGCGGCGGAGGCGAAACCGCTGCCGTCGCCGACGTCGATGAGGATGCGGGCTCCGGTCCTGACCCCAATGCCGGGCATGGAGGTCAGGACCCGGGAAAGAGGGTGGGCCTCCAGTAGTTCCTCGATCCGGGACGCGAGGAGCTGGCGTTGGTCGGCCACGGCGCTGAGCGAACGCGCGAGGCTGGGAACGATCAGCGCGGCGGCATCGGTGCCGGGCACGACGACGCTCTGTTCATCGAGGGCGGCGAAGATGTCCTCGACCAGGCGCTCGGCTATGCGCGGCGCCTTGGGCCGCAGCAGAGTCACGAGCCTTCTCCTGCCGGCTTTCCTCAACTCCCCTGGGGATCCGAAACGTTCGAGCAGAGCCAGGACGGCCGGATGGTCGAGTCGGGGGCCCAGGACCCGTTCCAGCGAGGGGTGGATCTGGGGTGAGCAGGCCCCGCAGGCGGTTCTTGATCCTGGTGGATTCACCGGCGAGATCGTCATCGAATCCCACGATCATTTCCAGCTCGGCGATCGTCTCGTCGGCCGGGGCGAGGTCGCGCAGAGTGTGTGGCATGGTACGTGCGGCGTCCGCGATGATCGCGGCATCACGCGCGTCGGTCTTGGCCTCACCCGGGTAGAGATCGGCGATCCGCCGCATCGTCAGCCCGGGCAGGTAGGCAACTGCACAACCCGCGTCGCGGGCCACCGCCAGCGGCAGGGCGCCGATGGAGGCCGGCTGGTCGACCACGACCAGCACCGTGCCGTGCTTGGCCCGCAGCCTGGCGAACAGCTCCCGCAACTTCAGTTCATTGTTGGGCAGCTGCTTGTCGAAGACCCTCTTCCCAGCGGGCGTGAGCGCGGTGGCGTGGTGTTCCCCCTTACCGACGTCCAGACCGAGATAGACGTCGACGTCACTGGTGTCGATCACGTGTCCTCTTCACAGCGGTTGCGCCCTCCCCGGCCTACCTGTGGCATCAGCGTGCCGGCATCCACGTTACGAAGAGACTGCCTCACCCGGATGGGATCGGCGCTCGTGCCCCTGATCAGCGGTCTGCCAATGCCTCCGCACCCGGTGACACCACCTTTTCGATCATGATCGACTGGGGCTGCAAGTCATGCCGGGCCCGGAGGCCGGGAGCCCCATTGCGGGGCCACGAAAAAGGTAACGGGGCAGCCCGGAAGGACAAGACGGGCAGGACACTGGAAACGACCCGGAACGGGAAGAACGGCGACGTATCCGGCGTCGGCGCAAGCTCCGACTGAAAGCCGCCCTGCTCGGACGATCCAGGGGCGGGCAGACCAGCAAGATCCATACCGCCGGTGACCGGAAGTGCCGCCCGCTGTCGTTCGTCCTGACCGAGGGACAGGCCGCCGACAGCCCGCAGTTCATCCCCGTGCTGAAGAAAATCCGGGTCCGCGGGCCCATCGGCCGCCCCCGCACCCGGCCCGACGCGGTCGCCGGGGACAAGGCCTACTCGTCCCGCGGCAACCGCGCCCACCTGCGCAAGCGCCACATCAAGGCGGTCATCCCGGAGAAGAAGGACCAGGCCGCCAACCGGAAGAAGAAGGGCAGCAAGGGCGGCGCCACAGCTTCTCGCGTGACCACGGCAATCAACTGCCACGCCAGCAGCTGCACCGGGTGGACACGATCAAATCCGTGTGCCAGGACGATGCCCGCGTCAGTTCCTGGGGTGCTGTCGGCGGGACACGCCCTCAGGCAGGGGAGCGCGGACGAGGCCGGCGCGTGTGCGGCGGAGCAGCTCCAGAGCCAGCGATTCGCCGGAGGCATCGGTACCAAGCAGACGGTTCGCGTGCAGGTGCACGTAGCTGTGGCACAGTTCGTCACCGGAACGCCCAAGGCCCCGGCCGTGGTGGAGTGAGTCGATCAGGTCGATGGCCGGTGCGAGTGCCGCACGCCGTGTGCTGAGCAGCCGGGACACCTCGCTGTCGGCCGGAAGAGCACCGCCCAGGGCATGGCGCAGCGCACGTTTCCGCTTGCGGTACTCGGAGCCCCCGACGCGCCGTTGCGGCGGGTTGCCATGAGAGAAGGCAGCCCGCTCCTGGGGGGAGAGACCCAGGCAGGCGAGCAGGTCGTCCATGCTGATTACGGCAAGCTCCAACAGATCAACGCCAAGTCGGCCTTCGGCGTGCGCCAGCAGCATGCCAGCGACGCTCGGGCTGTCTGCCATGAACAGTGCTTCCGCGGCCGCGATCCCTTCCTCACCTCCGTAACGCTCGACTTCACGCTCGTACGTCTCGAACGAGAACTTCGTGCAGAAGCCGTCGGCCTGCAGCCCGATGGCCCAGGTACACGCCTGCTCCATCAGCGGTCCGACGAGTGTGGACGGATTTCCGTGGAAGCGGAGGCGTACATGGCACTCTGAGTCCGCGTAGCGCACGAAGAACCAGCCGTCCGAGAGGCCAGACTGGGTGGCGTACTCGCCGAACCCGCGCAGGGGGCCGCCGATCAGGTCCTCCTCCTGTCGGGCGTCACAGTAGAGCTTCATATACAGCCAGTCGCTGCCCGGCGGGCGTAGCCTCGCCCCCGGCTCGACCACCTGGACGACGGGGCGGCGGCTACTGCCGGACGGCTCACCGGCCTGCCGGGAGAGGGGTGCGACGACCTCGCACATATGGCCGCCGTCCACCCCCGGCAGCCAGGCATGTTCCGGTCCTGGCAGGGCTTCTTGGATCAGCGCGGACCGTCCGGCCGGAACCGTCTTGAGTTCCTCTTGGAGCAGCTCGATGTCCTGTGCGTCGTCGAGGTCGAGGAGAAGACGATTGTCGGCGACCGCCAGGTAGACGTGGCGGGGTACCTCCCAACTGGTCCGCCACGCGGACAGTGCCGCTGGGAAACGGTCGCCGGAGCCGGGTGGTGCTACGCCTTCGGGGTCGAGCCGCCACTGGGCGAGGGCCAGGACGGTCCTGCCCGTGTGCACCCGGGGCAGGAAGGCGAGGCCCGCCGCCGGCCCCCAAGAGAACGGGGTGAACTGGCAGCGGCCGTCATGGGTGGCGTCGAGGAGGAACCTGGCGATGACGGGCGCCCTTGCAGTGTTGAGCATGTGACCCTGAACCCCTATGACCTCGGCTCTGCCCGCGGGCCAGCTGATCACGAAGCGACCGGATCTGAGACCGACGACGAGTTCGCGTATCGGTATGACGCCCTGGGCTGGCACGCCGGGCCAGGCATCGATGAGGATCTCTTGGGCTCGGATCGCGGGCCGCAGCGCGACATTCGCGGAGCGCGGCGGGTCAGGTGCGTAGACCACCTCGGCGATCAGCGCATCCGACTCGTGTCCCTGCTCGGTGCGCGCCAGTTCCGCCAGCGCGTCGCAGGCGGGTGCGCCGAGGAGTGCGGCGAACCGCCCGAGGTTGCGGCCGGCTGCGGGCGCGCCGAGATTGGGTCCGACAACGAGCTGGAAGTCGCCTCGGTCGATGTCCGCCGGAGACGTGGCCGCGAGGAGGAACGATATGTCGAGTGAGGGCGGGACGTTTTCGGGGGCCGGATCCGACGTGGCCAGCCGGGCAAGGGTTTCGTCGTCGAGCTCCACCACTGTGCGGCGTTCGCGGTTCGCGTTCAGGGCGAGATCGAGCAGAAGCTGGTCACGCGGGTGGTGGCCGAGGGTTCCCTCGCCGCCTGCACCGTACGCGGAGGGCGCCCCGAGACCCGTCGAGGGGTCGAGGAGTTCCAACAGCGGAACCCGGCGATAAGGCCCGTACCGGGCCTCGAAGGCCCGGCGGAAACCCTCCATGTGCGGCATTCCCGTGGGGAAGCTGCTCAGGCGCAGAAGCAGCTCGGCGGCCGAGGCCGCTTCGGCGGCCACCGAGGCGTGGAGACCGGTGGCTGCGAGCGAGAGCGCCGTGTCAGTCTGCAGGAGCGTCGGGGTACTCGTGCCCGTGTTCGCGGGGCCGGAGCGTAGATCGTCCATCCGGTTGAGTAGGGTCGGCAGGCGTTCTGCCCTTCGGTCGAAAGGGAGCTGGTCCCACCGGGCGAACTCCTGGGACAGCCGGGCCATTTTCCCGGCCGTAGCGTGAGCTTGAGGAGACGGGGTTGCCTCAAGGCACGTGCGCAGGCGCGTCATCGGATCGCCGCCGGTCAGCGCCGGGTGCAGCTCCGAGATCAGGAAGCCCTGTGTCCGCAGGTCGTCCACCAGAGTGCCGGCCTTGTCGGGGGTGGCCCCGGGTAGATCCCGGACCGCCGCTTCCAGGTCGGCTCGAAAGGTGGGTACCTGTGCCGTAGCGAGCACGCGGCGCACGGCTGCAGTGGCTCGTATGGAGGTGTCTGCCCCCCGGCCGTCGGTGAGGATGGCGCGGCCGCTCCGCAGGAGGATCGCGGGACTGGCCATCAGACGCAGGTAACGACCGATGTCCGGATCGCCGTCGATCTGCTCCGTCAGGTGGTGCAGCCACCCCATGTCGGCCCGTGTGCGCGTGGGTGACGCGGACGGGGTGAGCGCGAGGTCCGTGGCCGGAGCCCACCGTGCCAGGCCGACCCCCGCGAACAGTCCGAAGGGTGTCGGCCTGGTGGTCATCCTGATCAGGTACCGCCTGAGCTTGCTGACCAGTCGGGGAGCTGTTCGGTCCTGCGGTCCGGTCCGTTCCAGTGCCGTGGCCAGATCGGGACTCGCCACCCATATTGCGAGGCGCAGCAGTGGATCGCGTGGCAACAGGGAGGTCTCGGACCCGGTGGACGGGCTCGGCGCCGGAGTCGGCCAGGTAGCGCTCGTAGCCGTAGTGCTCCAGCAGGACCCGGCGCAGCTCGGCGTTCT
>NZ_JBIVVI010000168.1:0-10536 GCF_044757675.1 Kitasatospora sp. NPDC091257 | reverse complement strand
AGCGGGCGGGTGGAGTCGGCCTCCCCTCCAGCCCTCACCAGGAGGGAGGCCGGTTCCTGTTGCGGCGGCCCGTGGCAGACGGCGCCGGATCGCGCTTCCCACAGTCATCGGATGGCTTGCGGGTCACGAGGACCATACGAGCCTGACATCTGACTGACAAGAGGAAACCTCGGATGATTCTCAACCGTGACGTCCGGGTTTCCGCACTGTGTCGTGGATGAAGCGGTATTTCCACTCTGAGCTGCATATTTGACGGATGGTTAGAGAGCGTACAACTGACGCGTCCGGCAAACATCGGAGGACTTCTTGCGAGGATGTGACTGAGGCTCGTATGGTCAGGGCGTCACGGATTCATCCGATGTGTTGGCCGGTGAAGAGGCCCGGCCCGCAGACCTATGACGGGAGTCAGGGCATGAAGCTACTGCGGATCGGACCGGCGGGAGAAGAGGTTCCGGCAGCCCTCGGTGACGACGGCCGGGTCTTCGCGCTCACGGGCCTGACCGGTGACATCGACGGAGCGTTCCTCGCCTCGGACGGGATCGACCGCGTTCGCGCCGCCCTGGCCGCCGGTGAGCTCCCTCCGATCGACGCGGCCGGCCTGCGGATCGGCGCACCCGTCGCCCGGCCGGGCAAGGTCGTCTGCATCGGCCTCAACTACCGCGACCACGCCGAGGAGACCGGCGCTGCCGTCCCCACCCGGCCGGTGGTCTTCATGAAGGACCCCTCCACCGTGGTCGGCCCCGACGACCGGGTGCTGATCCCGCGCGGCTCGGCCAAGACCGACTGGGAGGTCGAACTCGCGGTCGTGATCGGCCGCGAGGCCCGCTACCTGGACTCCCCCCGGCAGGCCCTCGCCCACGTCGCGGGCTACGCGATCAGCAACGACGTCTCCGAACGCGAGTTCCAGCTGGAGTACTCCGGGCAGTGGGACCTCGGCAAGTCCTGCGAGACCTTCAACCCGCTCGGCCCCTGGCTGGTCACCCCGGACGAGGCCGGCGACCCGCAGACTCTGGGCCTCCGGCTGGCCGTCAACGGCGAGACCCGCCAGGACGGCAGCACCAAGAACATGATCTTCGACGTCGCCCACATCGTCTGGTACCTCAGCCAGTACATGGTGCTGCGCCCCGGAGACGTGATCAACACCGGCACCCCGGCCGGGGTGGCCCTGGGCCTGCCCGGTAACCCCTACCTGCGCGCGGGCGACACCGTCGAACTGGCCATCGACGGCCTCGGCACTCAGCGCCAGACCTTCTCCAACGCGTGAAAGGCACCACCTTGTCCGCAACCACAGCGGCGCGGATCACCGCCGTCGACACCTACGACATCCGCTTCCCCACCTCGCGGGAGCTGGACGGGTCCGACGCCATGAACCCGGACCCCGACTACTCCGCCGCCTACCTGGTGCTGCGCACCTCCGACGGCGAGCCGGAGGGCCACGGGTTCACCTTCACCATCGGCCGTGGCAACGACGTCCAGGTCGCCGCCATCGACGCGCTGAGCCCGCACATCGTCGGGCGTTCCGTCGCCGAGCTGTGCGCCGACCCCGGTTCCCTGTACCGCGACCTGATCGGTGACAGCCAGCTGCGCTGGCTCGGCCCCGAGAAGGGCGTGATGCACATGGCGATCGGGGCCGTGGTCAACGCCGTCTGGGACCTCGCCGCCAAGCGCGAGGGCAAGCCGCTGTGGCAGCTGCTCGTCGACGCCGACCCCGAGTGGTTGGTCTCCCAGGTCGACTTCCGTTACATCGCCGACGCGCTGACGCCCGACGAGGCTCTCGAACTGCTGCGCAAGGGCAGACAGGGCGCACCCGCCCGGGCCGCCGAACTCGTGCGCCGCGGCTATCCCGCCTACACCACCTCGCCCGGCTGGCTGGGCTACAGCGACGAGAAGCTCACCCGCCTCGCCAAGCAGGCCGTCGCGGACGGCTTCGCCCAGATCAAGCTGAAGGTCGGCGCCGACCTGGAGGACGACGTCCGCCGTTGCCGCGCCGCCCGCGCCGCCGTCGGCCCGGACATCCGGATGGCGATCGACGCCAACCAGCGCTGGAACATCGCCGAGGCGATCGAGTGGACGAACGCCCTCGCCGAGTTCGACCCGTACTGGATCGAGGAGCCCACCAGCCCGGACGACGTCCTCGGCCACGCCGCCATCCGCAAGGGTGTCCACCCGATCAGGGTCGCCACCGGCGAGCACGTGCAGAACCGCATCGTCTTCAAGCAACTGCTCCAGGCCGGCGCCATCGACATCCTCCAGCTGGACTCGGCCCGGGTGGCCGGCGTCAACGAGAACCTCGCCATCCTGCTGCTCGCCGCCAGGTTCGGCGTCCCGGTCTGCCCGCACGCCGGCGGCGTGGGCCTGTGCGAACTCGTCCAGCACCTGTCGATGTTCGACTACGTCGCGCTCACCGGCACCACCGAGGACCGGGTCATCGAGTACGTCGACCACCTCCACCAGCACTTCCTCGACCCCGTCGTCATCGACGCCGGCCACTACCGAGCGCCCGTCCTGCCCGGCTTCTCCGCCACCATGCACCAGACCACCATCGACACCTACACCTACCCCGACGGCGCGTTCTGGGCAGCCGACCTGGCGGGCCACGACAAGGAGGAGCGCTCATGACCACCCGCGACCTCGACGGACTCACCGCCCTGGTCACCGGCGGAGCCTCCGGCATCGGACTCGCCACCGCCCGCCTGCTCGGCGAACGCGGAGCGGACGTCGCCGTCCTCGACCTCGACCCGAGCAGCGTCCGCGTCCCGCTGCGCGGCTTCACCGCCGACGTCGCCGACGACCGCTCGGTCCGCGAGGCCGTTCAGGCGGCGGCCGAAGCGCTCGGCGGGATCGACATCCTGGTCAACAACGCCGGCATCGGCGCCGCCGGTACCGTCGAGGACAACCCCGACGAGCAGTGGCACCGCGTCCTGGACGTCAACGTGCTCGGCATCGTCCGCACCACCCGCGCCGCCCTGCCGTACCTGCGCCGCTCGGCCCACGCCTCGGTGGTCAACACCTGCTCCATCGCCGCCACCGCCGGACTGCCCCAGCGCGCGCTGTACTCGGCGAGCAAGGGCGCCGTCCTCTCGCTCACCCTGGCCATGGCCGCCGACCACGTCCGCGACGGCATCCGGGTCAACTGCGTCAACCCCGGCACCGTCGACACCCCGTGGGTCGCCCGGCTGCTCGACGCGGCCGACGACCCGGCCGCCGAACGCGCCGCCCTGAATGCCCGCCAGCCCACCGGCCGGCTGGTCAGCGCCGAAGAGGTCGCCGCCGCCATCGCCTACCTCGCCTCCCCGGCCGCCGCCAGCGTCACCGGCACCGCGCTCGCCGTGGACGGCGGCATGGCCGGCCTGCGCCTGCGACCGGAGCCACGCCGGTGAAGCCGCGCCACAACCCGCTCGGCCGCAGCACGGCGCACGTGACCGCACTCGCGTTCGGCGCCGCCGGCATCGGAAACCTGTTCACCCCGGTCACCGAGGCGCAGGCCGAACAGGCCGTCACCGCAGCCTGGGAGTCCGGCGTACGGTACTTCGACACCGCCCCGCACTACGGCCTGGGCCTGTCGGAGCGCCGGCTCGGCGACGCCCTGCGCGAGTTCCCCCGGGACCAGTACACGCTCTCCACGAAGGTCGGCCGGCTGCTGGAGCCGGCTCCCTCCGGCGACGGCGACGACCTGGCCAACGGCTTCGCCGTCCCCGCCACCCACCGCCGCGTCTGGGACTTCAGCGCCCGGGGCGTACGCCACTCCATCGAGGACAGCCTGAACCGGCTCGGCCTCGACCGGATCGACATCGCCTACCTGCACGACCCCGACGACCACGCCGAACAGGCGCTCACCGAGGCCTACCCGGAACTGGAACGACTGCGCGCCGAAGGTGTCCTGGGGGCGATCGGCATCGGCATGAACCAGGCCGAGCTGCCCGCCCGCTTCATCCGCGAGACCGACATCGACGCGGTCCTGCTGGCCGGCCGCTACACCCTCCTCGACCAGCAGGGGCTGACCGAGCTGCTGCCCTTGGCCCAGCAGCGGGGCATCGGCGTCGTCATCGGCGGCGTCTTCAACTCCGGCCTGCTCGCCGACCCCCGCCCCGGCGCCACCTTCGACTACACGGCCGCGCCCGACCACCTGCTGAACCGCGCGCTCGATCTCAAGGCCGTCTGCGAGCGGCACGGCGTACCGCTGCGCGCCGCCGCCCTGCGGTTCCCGTTCGGGCACCCGGCGGTGGCGAGCGTCCTGGTCGGCACCCGTAGCGCCGGTGAGGTCCGGGACGCCGCCACCATGCTCCACCACCCCGTCCCGGCGGTACTCTGGGCGGACCTCAAGGACCGCGGACTGCTGCCCGCGGACGTCCCCACGCCCGAGGTGGTGAGCTGATGCGCGTCGCCCTGTTCATCACCTGCTTCAACGACACGCTCTTCCCCGACACCGGCCGCGCGGTGGTGACCGTGCTGGAGCGACTCGGCCACCGCGTCGAGTTCCCGCGGGAACAGACCTGCTGCGGCCAGATGCACTTCAACACCGGCTACCGCCCCGACGCCCTCCCGCTGGTGGCCCGCTTCGCCCGGACCTTCGCCGACTACGACGCCGTGATCACCCCCTCCGCCTCCTGCGCCGGGATGGTCCGCGACAACCACCCCCTGCTCGCCCGCGACCACGGGAACACCGACCTCCAGCAGCAGGTCACCGAACTGGTGCCCCGGGTGTACGAGTTCACCGAGTTCCTGACCGACGTGCTCGGCGTCACGGACGTCGGCGCCCGCTTCCCGCACCGCGTCGCCTACCACCCCACCTGCCACTCCCTGCGCGGCCTTCGCCTCGGCGACCGCCCCGACCGGCTACTGCGCGCCGTCGAGGACCTTGAGCTGGTCGACCTGCCCGCGGCCGACTCCTGCTGCGGCTTCGGCGGCACGTTCGCCGTCAAGAACGCCGACACCTCCGCCGCGATGCTCGCCGACAAGAACACCGCCGTCCTGGCGAGCGGTGCCGAGGTCCTGTGCGCCGCCGACAACTCCTGCCTGATGCACATCGGCGGCGGACTGTCCCGCCAGGGCGCGCCCGTGCGGACCCTGCACCTGGCCGAGATCCTCGCCGCCACCGAAGGAACCGCACGATGAGCAATCCCGGCAGCCGTGGCGTCGTCTGGCTCGGCTCGCCGTCCTTCCCCGAGGCGGCCCGCACCGCGCTTGCCGACCAGCAGCTGCGCGCCAACCTGAAGCGCGCCACCACCACCATCCGCGACAAGCGGCTCGCGGTCGCCTCCGAACTGGACGACTGGGAGCAGCTGCGTGATGCTGCCGCCGCGATCAAGAAGCGCACCTCACGTCACCTCAACCGCTATCTCGTCCAGTTGGAGGCCGCTGTCACCGCGGCGGGCGGCACCGTGCACTGGGCGGGCGACGCCGCCGAGGCCAACCGCATTGTCACCGAACTCGTGCGGGCCACCGGCGAGCGCGAGGTGGTGAAGGTCAAGTCGATGGCCACGCAGGAGATCGGCCTCAACGAGGCCCTCGCCGAGGCCGGGATCACCGCCTACGAGACCGACCTCGCCGAACTCATCGTCCAACTCGGCGACGACCGGCCCTCCCACATCCTCGTCCCCGCGATCCACAAGAACCGCAGCGAGATCCGCGACCTCTTCACCGCCGAAATGGCCCGCTGGGGGCAGCCCGCACCCGACGGCCTCGGCGACGACCCGCGCGAACTCGCCGAAGCCGCCCGGCTGCACCTGCGGAGCAAGTTCCTCACCGCCAAGGTGGCCGTCTCCGGCGCCAACTTCGCCACCGCCGACACCGGCACCGTGGTCGTCGTGGAGTCCGAGGGCAACGGCCGCATGTGCCTCACCCTGCCCGAAACCCTCATCACCGTCATGGGCATCGAGAAGGTGGTCCCCACCTGGCGCGACCTGGAGGTCTTCCTCCAGCTGCTGCCGCGTTCCTCCACCGGCGAGCGGATGAACCCGTACACCTCCACCTGGACCGGCACCACCGACGGCGACGGCCCGTCGCAGTTCCACCTGGTGCTGCTCGACAACGGCCGCACCGACACCCTCGCCGACGAGGTCGGACGCCAGGTCCTCGGCTGCATCCGCTGCTCGGCCTGCCTCAACGTCTGCCCCGTCTTCGAGCGCACCGGCGGCCACGCCTACGGCTCCGTCTACCCCGGACCGATCGGCGCCGTCCTCACCCCGCAGCTCGTCGGCGTGGAGAACGCCGCTTCGCTGCCGTTCGCCTCCACGCTGTGCGGGGCCTGCTACGACGCCTGCCCCGTCAAGATCGACATCCCCGAGGTGCTGGCCCACCTGAGGGCCAAGGCCGTCGAGAGCAAGCCGAAGCGGGCGGAGGCACTGGCCATGAAGGCCGCCGCCGCCGTCCTCGACTCCCCGCGCCTGCTCTCCGCCGCCCAGAAGGCCGCCGCCCTCGGCGGCCGGGCCCTCGCCCGGAACGGGCGCATCGGCCGGCTGCCGGGCCCGCTGCACGGCTGGTCCGACACCCGCGACACCCCCGCACCCCCCGCCGAGTCCTTCCGCACCTGGTGGCGCAAGAACAGGGACCAAGAAGCATGAACAGCCGTCAGGCCATCCTCGGCCGTATCCGCGCCGCGCTCACCGACGTCCCCGCCGACGAACTGCCCACCGACGTCCCCGTACCCCGGACCTACCGGCGCAGCCACACCGAGCCGGGCGAGGACACCGTCGCCCTGTTCGCCGAACGCGTCGCCGACTACCGGGCGCACGTCACCCGCACCGATCAGGCGGGCCTGCCGGCCGCCATCGCCGCCGCGCTCACCGCGTGCGGGGCGCGAAACCTGGCGCTGCCCGGTGGCTTTCCCGTCGAGCTGCTGCCGTCCGGAGACTGGCAGTGGCACCCGGAACCGCTGGACGTCCCAACCTTGAACGCCTTGGACGGCGCCGTCACCCTCGCCGCCGCCGGCATCGCCGTCACCGGCACCATCGTCCTCGACACCGGCCCCGGCCAGGGCCGCCGCGTCCTCACCCTCGTCCCCGACTACCATCTGTGCGTCATCCACGCCGGACAGATCACCGCCGACGTCCCCGACGCCCTCGCCCGCCTCGACCCCTCGCTGCCGCTGACCTTCATCTCGGGCCCCTCCGCCACCAGCGACATCGAACTCGACCGCGTGGAAGGCGTGCACGGCCCCCGCACCCTGCACGTCGTCATCGTCGACCCCACCCGCCCGGAGCAGCCATGAGAGTCGCCCTGCACACCCGCGTCCGCGCCGATCGGATCGCCGAGTACGAGGCGGCCCACCGCACGGTGCCCGCCGAACTCACCGCCGCCATCCGGGCCGCCGGCGTCACCTCGTGGACGATCTGGCGCAGCGGCTGCGAACTGTTCCACCAGCTGGAGTGCGAGAGCTACACCCGTCTCCTCGCCGCACTGGAGCACCTCCCGGTCAACACCGCCTGGCAGGAGAAGATGGGCGAACTGCTCGACATCAGCCACGACTACTCCGACGCCGGGGCCGGCCTCCCGGTGGTGTGGGAACTGTGACCGGACCTCAGATCATCGACGCGCACCACCACGTCTGGGACCTCGACACGCGGCCGCAGCCCTGGATCACCGGAGAGGCCCTCGCTCCACTGGCCCGCTCCTTCACCGCCGCCGACCTCGCCCCCGAAGCCACGGAGGCCGGAGCGGTCGCCACGGTCGTCGTGCAGACCGTCTGCGTCCCCGAGGAAACCCCCGAACTGCTGGCCCTGGCCGACGGCAGCGACCTGATCGCCGGCGTCGTCGGGTGGACCGACCTCACCGCCCCCGACGTTGCCGAAGCGATCGCCGCCCTGCGTGAACTCCCCGGCGGAGAAAGACTGGTGGGCATCAGGCACCAGGTCCAGGAGGAACCCGACCCCGCTTGGCTGCTGCGCCCCGACGTCCAGCGCGGCCTGATCGCCGTCGCCGGCTCCGGCCTCGCCTACGACCTCGTCGTCAAACCGCACCAACTGCCCGCCGCAGCCCTCGCGGCCGCCCGGCTCACCGACCTGACGTTCGTCCTCGACCACCTCGGCAAGCCCCCGATCTCCGAGGGCACGCTCGACCCCTGGGCAGCGGACCTGCGCCGCCTGGCCGCGCTGCCCAACACCGTGTGCAAGCTCTCCGGCCTGGTCACCGAGGCCGCCCCCGGTCGGTGGCGCACGGAGGACCTCGCGCCGTACGCTGACACCGCCCTGGACGCCTTCGGCCCGCAACGCCTCCTCTTCGGCTCCGACTGGCCGGTATGCACCCTTCGGGCCGACTACGCCGAGGTCGTCCGGATCACCCGGCGCCTCACGGACCGGCTCGGCGCGGGGGAGAGGGACGCGGTGTTCCGGCACAACGCGATCCGCGTGTACGGGCTCGGCGCCCCGGGTCGGCCCGCGGAGGGACGTGCCGGTCCGCCGGGACCGTAGCCGCCGCGGGCGGAGTGCGGCCCACCCGGGACGGACGGCCTCCTCAGGGATCTTGCCGGATGGTCTTGACCTTTCGCGGTCAAGGCGATCTCCGGGCGGGTGCCATGGAAGCTATGCTGCAACGATCAGGACCAGGGAGGCAGGAGCGTGCCAGTCACCGACTCGGCGATCGAGAAGATCAAAGCCATGATCGTCAGTGGTGAGCTGCGCCCTGGTTCGCGACTCCCCAAGGAGGCCGACCTGGCCGAGCGGCTCGGTCTGTCGCGCAACTCCCTGCGTGAGGCCGTGAAGGCCCTCTCGCTCATCCGGGTGCTCGACGTACGCCAGGGGGACGGCACGTACGTGACGAGCCTGGAGCCCAACCTGCTGCTGGACGCCCTGGGCTTCGTCGTCGACTTCCACCAGGACGACTCGGTGCTGGAGTTCCTGGAGGTCCGCCGCATTCTGGAGCCCGCTGCCGCGGCCATGGCGGCCCGAGTGATGCCGGACGAGGACATCGCCGCCCTCGGGGAGATCCTGGAGAGCCTGAGCGACGACGCCTCCCTGCAAGAACTGATCGACAACGACCTGGAGTTCCACCGCAGGATCGCAGCCGGTTCGGGCAACACCGTCCTGTGCTCGCTCGTCGAGGGCCTGTCCGGCCCGACCGCCCGGGCGCGGATCTGGCGCGGGCTGACCGAGGAAGGCGCGGCCGACCGGACCCGCCAGCAGCACCGCGCCATCCTCGACGCGATCGCCCACCGCCGCCCCGACCTCGCGCAGGCCTGGGCGACGGTGCACGTGGCAGGCGTCGAGCAGTGGCTGCGGGACACCCTCGGCGCAGCCGGATCCTCACTCGGCTGACCCCGGGGCGGGTGCCCGGCGCGGCGCGACCTCCGCACAGGCGGGGGTGCCGGGCTCGGGCGCACGCCGAGAGGCCGGGTGGCCCGGGGTGTTCCACGGGCCACCCGGCCTCGTCCTCGGCGCTCCGGCTACTCCTCGGTCGGGCCGAGGTCCGGCTGCTCGCGGAGCTCCACCGTGCGGGCGAAGTGGCCGATCCGGAGCCGCTGGTTCCACCGGAGACCGGAGGACGTGCCGCGCGTGGTGAGTCCGACGGCGGACCGGGACCGGCGCCTGTCGTGTCGTGTCCGCGATGTTGGCGCAAACACTCAGGCACTTCCGCCGGCGGTGGGTCGGCAGCATGGCTCTGGAGTTCGACGTCCTCCACGTCCCCCGACGACAGCCCCGGCCGGCCCGCGCCGAGTTCCGGCGCGGGCCGTCGTGCGGTGGGTTCGGGCGCCGGCCTAGAAGGCGGAGTTGGTGAACCAGAGGTCCAGCAGTTCTTCGTCCCCGGAGGCCGTGATCCCGGGTGCCGAGCGGTCGGTGCGGCCGTAGAGGAGGAGCAGGAGGTCGGCGGCGGTGGCGGAGACCGTGGCGTCGGCGTCGGCGTCGGCGTCGGTGGCGGTCGCGTCGACGGGGGCCGGGCCGAAGCCGTCGGGGCGCAGGTGGATCAGCCAGTCGCCGTCGCCGTCGGTGCGGGTGAAGCGGAGGGTGCGATCGGCGGCGCGGAGCTTGGCCGTGTGCGGGGCGAAGAGGGTGGCGTGCGGCAGGTTGGTGAGGAATTCGGCCACGCCGTCCGCGGCGAGGTCCGGGTCGATCTCGGGCTTGAGCCCCAGGGCGAGTTCGGCGTCGACGCGGTGGACGAGGGTCTCGAAGAGCATCCGGCGCACCCAGAAGCGGGCGTGCTGGTCGGCGCCCCAGGCCCACATGGGGGCGTCGAGGTCGGTCGCCGCGAACGTCGCGGCCGCTTCCGCGCCGGCCTCGGTGAGCCACGCCGGGTAGTCCTCGGCCCGTTCGGGGAGCTTGAGGTCGACGTCCCGGCTGGTGGGCGGTGCCTGGATGCGTTGCCGCAGCAGGACGGTGAACCAGCGCTGGACGCTGCCGGCGTGGCGGAGGAGGTCGGCGAGGGTCCAGTCGGGGCAGGTGGGGACGGGAGTGGCCGGGTCGGCGGAGCGTACGGCGGTGGCGAACCTGTGGGTCTCGGCGGCCACGGCGTCGACGTGCTCGTTCGGGGTCATGGACGGTTGCTCCGGAGGGATTCAGGGGGCGGCGGGACCAGCGGTCCGGTGGCGAGGGTGAGGGTGAAGGG
>NZ_JBIVVI010000167.1:0-10542 GCF_044757675.1 Kitasatospora sp. NPDC091257 | reverse complement strand
ACTGCATTTCCAGCGTGAACCACGCCTTCAGCGGAGCTGGGAGCCAGGCCGCCGCGGCAGGAAGCGTCGCCGCGGGAACATCGCGCGGCCCGCGTCCGCGAGCAGCAGCTCGGTGGGGACGTCGATGCCCTCGGCGTCGTGCTCGCCGGCGGCCGTCCGGGCGCCGGTGGTGGCGACCACCTCGGCCAGCGCGCCCCAGTGGTCGTGGTGCCGGTGGGTGGTGACCACCGTTTCGAGGTCGTCCCCGACGGTCTCCAGCAGCACCGGCGCGTCGGCGGCCGCGTCGATCAGGAGCTGTTCGTCGGTGGCCCGGCAGCGCAGCAGGTAGGCGTTGTTGTCGTACGGGCCGACGGCGACCTTGGTGATGATCAGGTGGGCCAGTTCCCGCACGTCCGGCGCTCCGCCGACCTTGACCGCTCCGTGGTACGTCATCCGTTCGCTCCCTCTCCAGTGGCTCCTGGGATCATCCTCGCGCCGTCAGCCCATCGGGGGAAGCCGGGGGAGGGTGGTGCCGGGGGCGTGGCGCAGGCCGTCGCCGGTGGAGCGGCCGGAGAGCCACGCGGTCAGCGCGCGGACCGGGCCCTCGACGGTCAGGGCCGGGGTGCCGGTGCCGATCACGGCGCGGTCCTCGGTGTCGTCGGCGACCAGCTCCACGGGGGGCAGGCCGGCCTCCCCGGCCAGCCCCTCGGCGAGCCCGCGGAACCGGGTGACCGCGAACTCCTGCGGCCAGTGCGCCGGGGTGTAGCCGCCGTCCAGGTCGACGTGGTGGAACTCCAGCTCGACCACGCGCTTGCCCGGGATGTCGAAGGCCGGGAAGACGTAGCCGGAGCGGTGCCTGACCCCGACGGCCCAGGCCTCGGGGTCCATCAGCGCGGCGGCGGCGAGGAAGCGCTCGTGGGACTCCCGAAGGTCGGCGAGCTGGACCTCCAGCGGGCGCGGCGCGTCGCGCTCGATGTCCTGGTCGCGGGCCTCGTTGCCGGCGTACTGGGGGATGTCGGTGCCGGTGCGGGCGCCGGTCAGCAGGTTGACCAGGGAGTCGGCGTTGCGGGCGAGGTGGGCCAGCACGTGGCCGCGGGTCCAGCCGGGCAGCGCGGAGGGCTCGGCGAGGGCCTCGGGCTTCAGCTCGGCCGCGGTGTGCAGCAGGTGCCGGGTGCTCTCCTCGACCCGGGCCAGGTGCCGGGCGGCGGACGCGGCGGCGGACTGCGGGTCGGTCGGCTGCGGGTCGGTCATCGAATCTGCCTTCTGTGACGAGAGGGTGCGTTGCCCGCGGGGGCTTCGCTCGTTGACCAGGTGACGCTACCGCCGGATCCGCGCCCTGAGCAGGGGGTTTTCGGCTATGCGCGCCGTGCGGGTACGGACGGTCCCGGGGTGGCCCTCACTCGTTCGGGTGGTCTCCGCTGGACAGAGTCGATATTCGAACGTCTGAGCTATAGGCTGGCTGCCGCATCCTGGAAGAAGTACCGATACTCACCGCAAGCCCTCTCGCCCCGGAGAAAGGCGCCAGAAGCAGTGGCCGACCGCCTCATCGTCCGCGGTGCTCGCGAGCACAACCTCAAGAACGTCTCGCTCGACCTGCCCCGCGACTCCCTCATCGTCTTCACGGGCCTCTCCGGCTCCGGCAAGTCCTCGCTCGCCTTCGACACGATCTTCGCCGAGGGCCAGCGCCGCTACGTGGAGTCGCTGTCCTCCTACGCCCGCCAGTTCCTCGGGCAGATGGACAAGCCCGACGTGGACTTCATCGAGGGCCTCTCCCCGGCCGTCTCGATCGACCAGAAGTCCACCAACCGCAACCCCCGTTCGACCGTCGGCACCATCACCGAGGTCTACGACTACCTGCGCCTGCTGTTCGCCCGGATCGGCAAGCCGCACTGTCCGCACTGCGGCCGGCCGATCGCCAAGCAGTCGCCGCAGGCGATCGTGGACAAGGTGCTGGAGCTCGCCGAGGGCACCCGCTTCCAGGTGCTGAGCCCGGTGGTGCGCGAGCGCAAGGGCGAGTTCGTCGACCTCTTCGCCGACCTCCAGTCCAAGGGCTACTCCCGCGCCCGCGTCGACGGCGGGACGATCCAGCTCGCCGAGCCGCCGAAGCTCAAGAAGCAGGAGAAGCACACCATCGAGGTGGTGATCGACCGCCTGACCGTCAAGGACAGCGCCAAGCGGCGGCTCACCGACTCGGTGGAGACGGCCCTGCGCCTGTCCGGCGGCATGGTCGTGCTCGACTTCGTCGACCTCCCCGAGGACGACCCGGAGCGCGAGCGGATGTACTCCGAGCACCTCTACTGCCCGTACGACGACGTGTCGTTCGAGGAGCTGGAGCCGCGCTCGTTCTCCTTCAACTCGCCGTTCGGCGCCTGCCCGGACTGCTCGGGCCTGGGCAACCGGATGGAGGTCGACCCGGAGCTGGTCGTGCCCGACGTCGAGCGCTCGCTGGACGAGGGCGCGATCCACCCGTGGTCGGCCGGGCACGCCAAGGAGTACTTCCAGCGCCTGATCGACGCGCTCGCCGGGGAGCTCGGCTTCCGCACCGACATCCCCTGGGCCGGGCTGCCCGCCCGGGCCAGGAAGGCGCTGCTGTACGGGCACAAGCACCAGGTGGAGGTCCGCTACCGCAACCGCTTCGGCCGGGAGCGCTCGTACAGCACCGGCTTCGAGGGCGCGATCCCGTTCATCCAGCGCCGGCACACCGAGGCGGAGAGCGACAGCAGCCGCGAGCGCTTCGAGGGCTACATGCGCGAGGTGCCCTGCCCGACCTGCCGGGGAACCCGGCTCAAGCCGGTGGTGCTCGCGGTCACCGTCGAGGGCAGGTCGATCGCCGACGTCTCCTCGATGTCGATCAGCGACTGCTCCGAGTTCCTGGGCGCGATGAAGCTGAACGCCCGGGACAAGCAGATCGCCGAGCGGGTCCTCAAGGAGGTCAACGAGCGGCTGCGCTTCCTGGTCGACGTCGGCCTGGACTACCTCTCGCTCGACCGCGCGGCCGGCACCCTGTCCGGCGGCGAGGCCCAGCGCATCCGGCTGGCCACCCAGATCGGCTCCGGCCTGGTCGGCGTGCTGTACGTGCTGGACGAGCCGTCCATCGGCCTGCACCAGCGGGACAACCACCGGCTGATCGAGACGCTGGTGCGGCTGCGCGACATCGGCAACACCCTGATCGTCGTCGAGCACGACGAGGACACCATCAAGACCGCGGACTGGGTGGTCGACATCGGCCCGGGCGCCGGCGAGCACGGCGGCAAGGTGGTGCACTCCGGCTCGCTGAAGCAGCTGCTCACCAACAAGGAGTCGCTGACCGGCCAGTACCTCTCCGGCAAGCGGTCCATCCCGATCCCGGCCTCCCGCCGCGAGCGGGACAAGAAGCGCCAGCTGACCGTCCACGGCGCCCGCGAGCACAACCTCAAGGACGTCACGGTCGGCTTCCCGCTGGGCACCTTCACCGCGATCACCGGCGTCTCCGGCTCCGGCAAGTCGACGCTGGTCAACGACATCCTGTACACCCACCTCGCGCGGGAGCTGAACGGCGCCCGCAGCGTGCCCGGCCGGCACACCCGGATCACCGGCACCGACCAGGTGGACAAGGTGGTGCACGTCGACCAGTCGCCGATCGGCCGCACCCCGCGCTCCAACCCGGCCACCTACACCGGCGTGTTCGACCACGTCCGCCGGCTCTTCGCGGAGACGCAGGAGGCCAAGGTCCGCGGCTACCTGCCCGGCCGGTTCTCCTTCAACGTCAAGGGCGGCCGCTGCGAGAACTGCTCGGGCGACGGCACCATCAAGATCGAGATGAACTTCCTGCCGGACGTCTACGTGCCGTGCGAGGTCTGCCACGGCGCCCGGTACAACCGGGAGACGCTGGAGGTCCACTACAAGGGCAGGTCCATCGCCGAGGTGCTGGACATGCCGATCGAGGAGGCCCTGGACTTCTTCGAGGCGGTCCCGGCGATCGCCCGGCACCTGCGCACGCTCAACGACGTCGGCCTCGGCTACGTCCGGCTCGGCCAGTCCGCGCCCACCCTCTCCGGCGGTGAGGCGCAGCGCGTCAAGCTCGCCTCGGAGCTCCAGAAGCGCTCCACCGGGCGGACGGTCTACGTGCTGGACGAGCCCACCACCGGCCTGCACTTCGAGGACATCAGCAAGCTGATCAAGGTGCTCAGCGGGCTGGTGGACAAGGGCAACACGGTGATCGTCATCGAGCACAACCTCGACGTGATCAAGACCGCCGACTGGGTCGTCGACATGGGCCCCGAGGGCGGCTCCGGCGGCGGCACGGTGGTCGCCGAGGGCACCCCGGAGCAGATCGCCGCCGTCCCGGAGAGCCACACCGGCAAGTTCCTGCGGGACATCCTGCCGGCCGACTTCACGGACGCCCCGGTCGCCGCCCCGGCGAAGAGGGCGCCGCGCAAGCGCGCGGCCGCCGCGAAGAAGTAGTCCCGTCCGTCCACCCCGCCGCTCCCCGCCGCCCGCACCGTCCGGGTGGCCCGGGAGCGGTGGGGTGGCGCGGCATAGAATTCCGTGGTCCCTCGCCGCAGCAGCAACCGTAGGAGCACACCGATGTCCGAGGCCCCCGAGACCAGCCCCACCGCCTCCCGCCGCACCCTGCTCTGCGGGGCCGCGGCCGTCCTGGCGGCCGGCGGCACCGTGGCGGTCACCGGGTGCAGCTCCTCCGCCTCCTCCGGCAACAGCGCCCCCAAGGGCCCGGTCGACCTCGGCCCGGCCTCGGCCGTGCCGGAGGGCGGCGGCAAGGTCTACCGCGAGCAGAAGATCGTGGTGACCCAGCCCACCGCGGGCCAGTACAAGGCGTTCAACGCCCGGTGCACCCACGCCGGCTGCCTCGTGGACCAGGTGAAGAACAACCAGATCCAGTGCCCCTGCCACGGCAGCCGCTTCGCCATCGCCGACGGCGCCGTGCAGGACGGACCGGCCCCCTCCCCGCTGCCCGCCTACACCGTCACGGTCGAGGGCGGCAACCTCAAGGTGACCCCGAGCTGACCCAGTTGACCGCCTTCCGACCGCCACGGTCCTCCCCGACGATCTCCGCCCCGCGGCCCCGGCCCCACTCGGTACGGTGGACCCATGGCTGACCCGAGCACCTACCGCCCCGCGCCCGGTGCGATCCCGACCTCCCCCGGCGTCTACCGGTTCCGCGACGCCCACGGCCGGGTCATCTACGTCGGGAAGGCCAAGAGCCTGCGGCCGCGCCTGTCGTCCTACTTCCAGGACCTGGCCGGTCTGCACCCGCGCACCGCGACGATGGTCACCACCGCCGCCTCGGTGGAGTGGACCGTGGTCGGCACCGAGGTCGAGGCGCTCCAGCTGGAGTACTCCTGGATCAAGGAGTTCGACCCGCGGTTCAACGTCAAGTACCGCGACGACAAGAGCTATCCGGAACTCGCCGTCACCCTCGACGAGGAGTACCCGCGGGTCCAGGTGATGCGCGGGGCGCACAAGAAGGGCGTGCGCTACTTCGGCCCGTACGGGCACGCCTGGGCGATCCGCGAGACGGTCGACCTGCTGCTGCGCGTCTTCCCCGTCCGCACCTGCTCCAACGGCGTCTTCAAGCGCGCCCGCCAGGTCGGCCGGCCCTGCCTGCTCGGCTACATCGGCAAGTGCGCCGCGCCCTGCGTCGGCAAGGTCTCGGCGGACGAACACCGCGCGCTGGCCGAGGACTTCTGCGACTTCATGGCCGGGCGCACCGGCAACTACCTGCGCCGGCTGGAAGAACAGATGCAGGAGGCCGCCGAGGAACTGGAGTACGAGAAGGCGGCCCGGCTGCGGGACGACATCGGCGCCCTCAAGCGCGCGATGGAGAAGAACGCCATCGTGCTCGCCGACGCCACCGACGCCGACCTGCTGGCCCTCGCCGAGGACGAGCTCGAAGCCGCCGTGCAGATCTTCCACGTCCGCGGCGGCCGGGTGCGCGGCCAGCGCGGCTGGGTCACCGACAAGGTCGAGGACGTCGACACCGCCGGCCTGGTCGAGCACGCCCTCCAGCAGCTCTACGGCGGCGGCGAGTCCGTCCCCCGCGAGGTGCTCGTCCCCGCCCTGCCCGCCCCGGCGGAGCCGGTCCGCGAGTGGCTGAGCGGCCTGCGCGGCAGCCAGGTCGACCTGCGCGTCCCCCAGCGCGGCGACAAGAAGGACCTGATGGCCACCGTGCAGCGCAACGCCCAGCAGGCGCTCGCACTGCACAAGACCAAGCGCGCCTCCGACCTCACCACCCGCAGCCGCGCCCTCCAGGAGATCGCCGACGCGCTGGAGCTGGACTCCGTCCCGCTGCGCATCGAGTGCTACGACATCTCCCACCTCCAGGGCGAGGACGTGGTCGCCTCCATGGTCGTCTTCGAGGACGGCCTGGCCCGCAAGAGCGAGTACCGCCGGTTCCAGATCAAGGGCTTCGAGGGCCAGGACGACGTCCGCTCGATGCACGAGGTGATCGGCCGGCGCTTCCGCCGCTACCTCCAGGAGCGCGAGCAGACCGGCGAGTGGGCCGTCCCGGAGGAGGACGACACCGGCACCGACCCGGGCGGCGGCACCGACCCGGACACCGGCACCGGCGGCACCCGGGACGAGGACGGCCGCCCCAAGCGCTTCGCCTACCCGCCGCAGCTGCTGGTCGTCGACGGCGGGCAGCCGCAGGTCGCCGCCGCCAAGCGCGCCCTGGACGAGCTCGGCATCGACGACGTCGCGCTGTGCGGCCTGGCCAAGCGCCTGGAGGAGGTCTGGCTGCCCGGCGAGGACGACCCGGTGGTGCTGCCCCGCTCCAGCGAGGGCCTCTACCTGCTCCAGCGGGTCCGCGACGAGGCGCACCGCTTCGCGATCAGCTATCAGCGCAACAAGCGTTCCAAGCGACTCACCGCCGGGGAACTGGACTCCGTCCCGGGCCTCGGCGAGACTCGCCGCCGGGCGCTGCTCAAGCACTTCGGCTCGCTGAAGAAGCTCCGGGCCGCCACCGTGGACGAGCTCTGCGAGGTACCCGGCATCGGACGCCGCACCGCGCAGACTGTTGCGGAGGCGTTGTCGTCCCGTACACCCGTCGCACCCGCGGTCAACACCGCGACCGGCGAGATCATCGAGGACGGGGCCGAGCAGGCCGCCGAGCCGGTGGCAGCAGCACCCCAGACCGCACCATCCCAGGAGACGCCATGACGGCCGACGCCGCCCGTCAGCCGGTGTGCCCCGGCCCCGCCCGCCTGCCCGGGCCGGGGAAGGGCGGCCGAGCCGTACGCGTTCTCCCCAGCAGAAAGACCGAGAGCGGGGAACCGAAGTGACCGTGTCAGACGTGGCCGAGAACGCGCCGGAGCTGGTGATCATCTCCGGGATGTCCGGAGCCGGCCGCTCCACCGCGGCCAAGTGCCTGGAGGACCTCGGCTGGTTCGTGGTGGACAACCTGCCGCCGGCCCTGATTCCGACCATGGTCGACCTGGGCGCGCGCTCCCAGGGCAACGTCGCCAGGATCGGCGTGGTCGTGGACGTCCGCGGCCGGCAGTTCTTCGACGACCTGCTCACCTCGCTGGACGAGCTGGAGAAGCGCGGGGTCCGGCTCCGGGTCGTCTTCCTGGACTCCTCCGACGAGGCGCTGGTGCGCCGCTTCGAGAGCGTCCGCCGCCCGCACCCGTTGCAGGCCGACGGCCGGATCGTGGACGGCATCGCCCAGGAGCGCGACCTGCTGCGCGACCTGCGCGGCGAGGCCGACCTGGTGATCGACACCTCCAACCTCAACGTGCACCAGCTGCGCGCCAAGCTGGACGCCCAGTTCGCCGACCACGACGAGCCCGAGCTGCGCGCCACCGTGATGTCCTTCGGATTCAAGTACGGCCTGCCGGTCGACGCCGACCTCGTGGTGGACTGCCGCTTCCTGCCCAACCCGCACTGGGTGCCCGAACTGCGGGCCCGCACCGGCACCGACGCGGACGTCGCCGACTACGTCTTCCAGCAGCCCGGAGCCAACGAGTTCCTGGACGGTTACGCCCAGCTCCTGCGCATCATCACCGAGGGATACCGCCGCGAGGGGAAGCGCTACATGACGCTTGCCGTAGGCTGCACCGGTGGCAAGCACCGCAGCGTCGCCATGTCCGAGCGTCTGACCAAGCGTCTCATCGCCGACGGAGTCGAGACGGTGCTCGTCCACCGTGACATGGGACGGGAGTAACCGCCGCCTCCCTGCCGGGCCCGCCGGCGGAGCGGTCGGCGGGCCGAGGAACGCGAGGTGAGTGTGGCGGGATACGTGCCCGGGCGACAGCCGCAGAGCAGGACCGGTGACCGGGCGGGCAGCCCGGCCCGGCCCACGGCGCCGGGCCGTCCGCGCAGCAGTCCCGCCCGCGCCAATCCGGCGCCCAGGATCACCGCGCTCGGCGGCGGGCAGGGCCTGTCGGCCTCGCTGTCGGCGCTGCGCCGGCTCACCAGCGACCTCACCGCCGTGGTCACCGTCGCCGACGACGGCGGCTCCAGCGGCCGGCTGCGCGAGGAGCTGGGTGTGCTGCCCCCGGGCGACCTGCGCAAGGCGCTGGCCGCGCTGTGCGGGGACGACGACTGGGGCCGCACCTGGTCCGAGGTGATCCAGCAGCGCTTCACCGGCAACGGCGAGCTCGGCGGCCACGCGGTGGGCAACCTGCTGATCGTCGCGCTCTGGGAGAAGCTGGGCGACCCGGTGGCGGCACTGGACTGGGTCGGCCGGCTGCTCAACGTGCAGGGCCGGGTGCTGCCGATGTCGGCGGTGCCGCTGGACATCGAGGCGACCGTCCGCGGCCACGACCCGCTGCGGCCCGGCGAGGTCACGGCCGTGCGCGGCCAGGCCGACGTCGCGGTGACCCCGGGCACCGTGCAGTCGATCCGGCTGCTGCCGGACGAGCCGCCCGCCGTCCCGGAGGCGGTCACCGCCGTCCGGGAGGCGGACTGGGTGGTGCTCGGCCCCGGCTCCTGGTTCACCAGCGTGCTGCCGCACCTGCTGGTGCCCGAGCTGGCCGCGGCGCTCACCGAGACCCGCGCCCGCCGCCTGCTCACCCTGAACCTGGCCCCCCAGCCGGGGGAGACCGAGGGCTTCACGCCGCAGCGTCACCTGGAGGTCATCGCCGACCACGCTCCGGACCTCGCCGTGGATGCGATCCTGGTGGACGAGCGCGCCGTCACCGGCGGGGCCTTCGGCCAGGCCGACCTGGACGGACTGGAGAAGGCCGCCGAACGGATGGGAGCGGCTCTGGTGCTCGGCTCGGTGGCCCGCGCCGACGGGACGCCGCGACACGACCCCGAGCTGTTGGCGGCAGCGTACGACCGGATTTTCCGGACACATGGAAGGATCGGGCCATGGCGATGACTCCAGCGGTGAAGGACGAGATCAGCCGGCTCCCGGTCACCCGGGCCTGCTGTCGCAAGGCGGAGGTGTCGGCGATCCTGCGGTTCGCGGGCGGGCTGCACATCGTGAGCGGCCGCATCGTGATCGAGGCGGAGCTGGACACCGGAGCGGCGGCACGGCGGCTGCGCAAGGACCTGCTGGAGATCTTCGGGCACTCCTCGGACCTGGTGGTGATGGCCCCCGGCGGACTGCGCCGGGGCAGCCGCTTCGTGGTCCGGGTGGTCAAGGACGGCGAGCTGCTGGCGCGCCAGACCGGGCTCGTGGACGGCCGCGGCCGTCCGATCCGGGGCCTGCCCCCGGCGGTCGTCTCCGGGGCCACCTGCGATGCCGAGGCGGCCTGGCGCGGCGCCTTCCTGGCGCACGGCTCGCTCACCGAGCCGGGCCGCTCCTCCTCGCTGGAGATCACCTGCCCCGGCTCGGAGGCCGCCCTCGCCCTGGTCGGTGCCGCCCGCCGGCTCGGCATCCCGGCCAAGGCCCGCGAGGTGCGCGGCGTCGACCGGGTGGTGATCCGCGACGGCGACGCGATCGGCGCCCTGCTGACCCGGCTCGGCGCGCACGAGTCGGTGCTCGCCTGGGAGGAGCGCCGGATGCGGCGCGAGGTGCGCGCCACCGCCAACCGGCTGGCCAACTTCGACGACGCCAACCTGCGCCGCTCGGCCCGCGCCGCGGTGGCGGCCGGCGCCCGGGTGGCCCGCGCGCTGGAGATCCTCGGCGACGAGGTGCCCGAGCACCTGGCCGCGGCCGGCCAGCTGCGGATGCAGCACAAGCAGGCCTCGCTGGAGGAGCTGGGCGCGCTCGCCGACCCGCCGCTGACCAAGGACGCGGTGGCCGGCCGGATCCGCCGCCTGCTGGCGATGGCCGACAAGCGGGCCTCCGAGCTCGGCCTGCCGAGCACCGAGGCCAGCCTCACCGACGAGATGGCGATGAACTGACCGAGATGGCGATGAACTGACGCCCACGCTCACGCTCCGTGATCACGACAGGCCGGTGCCCGGACTTCCGGGCGCCGGCCGCGGTCGTTTCCGGACAGCCACGACACTCCCGAATTGGTAGAGACCACTGACCTGGGACCAACTGCCCGGCGGGCCAGGGCCGGACGGCCTGAAATGGGGTTTGGGGCACGCCACGCCCGGTCTCACCAGGCGGCGCGATGTGCCGTCCCAGGCCCCGGAGGGGTAGGGTCATAGGCGGTCGGGGACTTC
>NZ_JBIVVI010000166.1:0-10556 GCF_044757675.1 Kitasatospora sp. NPDC091257 | reverse complement strand
CCCTCCCACGAACCCCTCCCATCCCGAAGGAGCTCCCATGGCACTGATCGAACTCCAGGACGTCCACCGCACCTTCACCGTACGCACCCGCACGGGCCGGTTCAGCCGGGCCAAACGCGAGGTCCGGGCGGTGGACGGGCTCGGCTTCACCGTCGAGGCCGGCGAGTGCGTCGGCTACATCGGGCCCAACGGGGCCGGCAAGTCCACCACCATCAAGATGCTCACCGGCATCCTCGTCCCCAGCTCCGGACGGCTGCGGGTGGCCGGCGTCGACCCGGCGCGCGAACGCGTCGCACTGGCCCGCCGGATCGGCGTCGTCTTCGGCCAGCGCACCACCCTCTGGTGGGACCTGCCCCTGCGCGACTCCTTCGAACTCGCCCGCCGGATCTACCGCATCCCCGACGCCCGGTACCGCGAGAACCTCGGCCGCTGCGTCGAACTGCTCGACCTCGGCGGACTGCTGGATACCCCGGTGCGCCAGCTCTCGCTCGGCCAGCGGATGCGCGGCGATCTCGCCGCGGCGCTGCTGCACGACCCCCAGGTGCTCTACCTGGACGAGCCGACCATCGGCCTGGACGTGGTCAGCAAGGGCCGGGTGCGGGAGTTCCTGCGCGAGGTCAACCGGGACCGGGGCACCACCGTGCTGCTCACCACCCACGACCTGACCGACATCGAGCAGCTCTGCGGCCGGGTGATGGTGATCGACCACGGCCGGGTGGTCTACGACGGCGGACTGGAGGGCCTGCACGTCACCGGCCGCAGCGAGCGGACGCTGGTGGTGGACCTCGCCCGGGAACTCGCGCACCCGGTCGAGGTGCCCGGGGCCCGGGTCACCAGGGTCGAGGGGCCGCGCCAGTGGCTGGCCTTCCCGGCCCAGGAGAGCGCCGCGCCGATCGTGGCGGCGGTCGCCGCGCGCTACCCCTTGGTGGACCTGTCGGTGCGCGAACCGGCCATCGAGGACGTGATCGCCCGGATGTACGCGGAGGTGGCGATCGGCTGACGGGACGGACGGGCGGCGGCCGGGGGCTCTCCGGCCGCCGCCCGGCCGTCGTACGCCAGTGCCACAGCCGGGCGCGCGTTCGGTTCCCCGTCGCCGGTGCGGGTGATCATCGTGACCCCGGGCCTCCACCGTGAGTTGACCCGGCATCACTCGCCGATGCCGGAACCGGAGGCCCGCCCCCCGATGGCCGTACCCGACGTGACCGTGGTGGTCGCGGTCTACAACACCATGCCGTACCTCACCGCCTGCCTGGACTCGCTGGTCGGGCAGTCCCTGGCGCCGGGGCGGCTGGAGGTGGTGGCCGTGGACGACGGCTCCACGGACGGCGGCGGGGAGCTGCTGGACGAGTACGCCGCCCGCCACCCAGGGCTGTTCACGGTGCTGCACCAGCCCAACTCGGGCGGCCCGGCGGGCCCGACCAACCGCGCCCTGGAGCTGGCCCGCGGCCGCTACGTGCTGTTCCTCGGCGCGGACGACCGGCTCGGCGAGGAAGCGCTGGAGCGGCTGGTCACGGCCGCCGACACCTGGGGCTCGGACGTGGTGGTGCCCAAGCAGATCGGGGTGAACGGGCGGCTGGTCCCGCAGGGGATCTTCCACGCCGACGCCGAGTCCGTGGACTTCACCGACTCCGCGCTGGCCTGGGCGCTGGCCGACACCAAGCTGTTCCGGCTCGACCTCCTCCGGCGCCACGGGCTGCGCCGCGACGAGCGGTTGAAGGTCTTCTCGGACCAGCCGTTCACCCTGGAGGCCTGCCTGCGGGCGGCCCGGGTGTCCGTCCTCGCCTCCTACGACTGCTACTTCCTGGTGCTGCGCGAGGACCGGGGCAACGTCACCGAGCGGGCCGGGGTGCTGGACCGGTTGCGCGGGATCGCCGCGTTGCAGCAGGTGGCGGCGGAACTGGCGGAGCCCGGAGAGGAGTTGGACGCCATCCGGGCCCGCGGCTTCGGCTGGGACGTGCCGCGCCTGCTGCAGGAGGGCTTCCTGCTGCTGGCCGAGGACGTGCAGGAGCGGGTGTGCGTCGAGGTCGCGCGGCTGGTCGAGCGGTTCGGCGCCCGCGAGGTGTACCGCCGGCTGCCGTCCGCCGAGCGGGTGCGGCTCGAACTCGCCTGCGCGGTGCGGCCGGAGGCGCTGCGCGACCAGATCCGCTACGAGGCGGCGCACGGCGATCCACCCGTGGTGGTGGACGGCGGGCGGCGGTACGCGGGCTTCCCGGCGTTCCGGGACGCCCGGCTCGGCCTGCCGGACGAGCTGTTCCTGCTGCCGGAGGACGAGGCCGCCTCTGAGGCCGCCGCCGAGGCGGTCGGGAAGGCCGCCCCGCGGCTCGACCTCGCCCGGCAGCTGTGGCGCGGGCTCGTCCCGGAACAGCTGCGGCGCCGGCTGCGGCGCCACCCGGCGTGGCGCCGGCTGGCCGACTCGGTGAACGGAGGACGGGGATGAGCCTGGACGTCTGCGTGGTCGGCCTGGGCAAGCTGGGCCTGCCGCTGGCGGTGCAGTTCGCGCTGAAGGGCCACCGGGTGACCGGCACGGACACCGCCCCCGGCGTGGTGGAGAGCGTCAACCGGGGCGTGCCGCCGTTCCCCCGGGAGGCGGGTCTGGACCAGGCGCTCAAGCGCGTCGTCGCCGAGGGCCTGCTGCGGGCCACCGCCGACACCACGGCCGCGGTGGCCCGGGCCGAAGCCGTCGTACTGGTCGTCCCGCTGGTCACCGCCGCCGACGGCAGCCCGGACTTCGCCCTGCTCGACGCGGCCACCGACGCCGTCGCGGCCGGGCTGCGCCGGGGCACCCTGGTCAGCTACGAGACCACCCTGCCGGTCGGCACCACCCGGGAGCGCTGGGCGCCCCGGCTGGCGTCCCGGTCGGGGCTCGCGGCCGGGAGGGACTTCGCGCTGGTGTTCAGCCCGGAGCGGGTGCGCACCGGACGGGTCTTCGCCGACCTGCGGCGCTACCCCAAGCTGGTCGGCGGCCTGGACGCGCCCTCCACCCGGCGCGGCGCCGAGTTCTACCGGGCGGTGCTGGACTTCGACCCGCGCCCGGACCTGCCCCGGCCCAACGGCGTCTGGGAACTGGCCTCGACGGAGGCGGCCGAGTTCAGCAAGCTCGCCGAGACCACGTACCGGGACGTCAACATCGCGCTGGCCAATCAGTTCGCCCGGTACGCGGACGAGGTCGGGGTGGACTTCGCGGAGATCGCCGACGCCTGCAACTCGCAGCCGTACAGCCACCTGCACCGGCCGGGCATCGCGGTCGGCGGGCACTGCATCCCGGTGTACCCGCGGCTCTACCTGTGGAACGACCCGGGCGCGACGGTGGTCCGGGCGGCGCGCGAGGCCAACCTGGCGGTTCCGGGGTACGCGGTGGGCGTGCTGGCGGGGGCGGTGCCGGGCGGGATCGCCGGGCAGGGCGTGCTGGTGCTTGGCGCGTCGTACCGGGGCGGGGTCAAGGAGACGGCGTACTCCGGGGTGTTCCCGCTGGTCGAGGCGGTGCGGTCGGCGGGTGCGCGGCCGTACGTCAGCGACCCGCTGTACGAGGCGGAGGAGTTGGCGGCGCTCGGGCTGCCGCCGTACGGCGGGGAGCCGGTGGTGGCGGCGGTGCTGCAGGCCGACCACCCGGAGTACCGGGACCTGACGCCGGCGGACCTGCCGGGGGTGCGGGTGCTGCTGGACGGGCGGCGGTGCACGGACCCGAAGCGCTGGGCGGGCGCGGAGGTGCGGCGGATGGTGCTGGGCGGGGCGTGAGGCCCGGGTTGTTCGGGGCGTCACGCCCGGTCGGTTCGGGGCGTGAGGCCCGGGCTGTTCGGTGCGTCACGCCCGGCGGGGGCGTGTGATCGCGAGGCGCGCCCCCGGCCGCGCCGGGCAACGGGCAGACTGGCGGGGTGAGTGACGATGCCTTCAGCGGGACCGGCCCCGGGGTCCGGTTCACCGCGGCCGACGAGCAGAAGAGACGCGGCGTCCGCCGGATGAAGACCATCGCGACCGGCCTGCTGGCCTTCGCGACCCTGGTCTTCGCCCTGTCCACCTGGGCCGGGGCGGCCGGCGCCGGCCCCTGGGCGGGGTACGTGGCGGCCGCCGCCGAGGCGGGCATGGTCGGCGCGCTGGCCGACTGGTTCGCGGTGACCGCGCTGTTCCGCCGGCCGTTCGGCCTGCCGATCCCGCACACCGCGATCATCCCGACCAAGAAGGACGCCTTCGGCCGCTCGCTCGGCGACTTCGTCGGCGAGAACTTCCTCTCCGGCCACGTGGTCCGCGGCCGCCTGGCGGCACTCGGCATCGGCCGCCGGCTGGGGGAGTGGCTGGCCGCGCCGGGCAGTGCCGAGCGGGTCACCAAGGAGGCCTCGGCGGCGCTGCGCGGCCTGCTCGCGGTGCTCCGCGACGACGACGTGCGGGCGGTGGTCGCCGAGGCGGTGACCAGGCGGGCCGCGGCCACCTCGGTGGCCGAGCCGATGGGCCGGATGCTCGGCAAGGTGGTCGCGGACGGCGGGCACCACGGGGTGGTGGACCTGGTCGCCGTCCGGGCGCACGGCTGGCTGACCACCAACCACGAGGACGTGGTCCGCAAGGTGACCCAGAAGACCCCGGGCTGGACGCCCCGGTTCATCGACCACCAGGTCGGCGAGCGGGTCTACAAGGAGCTGCTGCGCTTCGTCACCGACATCCGGGACGACCCGGACCACCCGGCCCGCGGCGCGATCGACAACTTCCTCGCCGACTTCGCGACCGAGCTGCAGACCGACCCGGAGACCATCGCCCGGGTCGAGCGGGCCAAGGGCGAGCTGCTGGCCCGCGCCGAGGTGCAGGACCTGATCAACTCCACCTGGGCGGCCGTGCGCACCCTGGTGATGGGCGCGGCCGAGGACGAGGACAGCGAACTGCGCCGGCGCATCCGCGACGGCGTGCGCCGCTTCGGCGAGCGCCTGGCCACCGACCCCAAGCTCCAGGCCAAGGTGGACGGCTGGCTCCAGGACGCCGCCCAGTACCTGGTCGACACCTACCGCACCGAGATCACCTCGCTGATCTCCGAGACGGTGGCGGGCTGGGACGCCGACGACGCCTCCCGCAAGATCGAGGCCAACGTCGGCCGCGACCTCCAGTTCATCCGGATCAACGGCACCGTGGTCGGCGCCCTGGCCGGGCTGCTGATCCACACCCTGGCGGTGGCGCTCGGAGGGTGACCCCGGGCACGGCCTATCCTTGCCAGCAACTGTCTTTCAGTACGCGCGTAGAAGGAAGAAGGGAACCACCGTGGTCCAGCCGGACGGAAGTCGGATCGGCCCCAACCCCAGTCGGATCGAGCCCGCAGACCGGAGCATCGAGGCGTTCATCGCCGGGATGCCCAAGGCGGAACTGCACGTCCACCACGTCGGCTCGGCCTCGCCGCGCGTCGTCGCGGAACTGGCCGCCCGGCACGCCGGGAACTCCAAGGTGCCGACCGACCCGGCGGCGCTCGCCGAGTACTTCACCTTCACCGACTTCGCGCACTTCATCGAGGTCTACCTGAGCGTGGTGGACCTGGTCCGGGACGCCGAGGACGTCCGCGCGCTCACCTACGGCGTCGCCGAGGACATGGCCCGGCAGAACATCCGGTACGCCGAGCTGACCATCACCCCGTACTCCTCGGTCCGCCGGGGCATCCCCGAGGTCGCCTTCATGGAGGCGATCGAGGACGCCCGGCTGCGCGCCGAGAAGGAGCTCGGCGTGGTGCTGCGCTGGTGCTTCGACATCCCGGGCGAGGCCGGGCTGCAGTCCGCCGAGGAGACCGCCCGGCTGGCCACCGAGCTGGGCCCCGACGGCCTGGTCAGCTTCGGCCTGGGCGGCCCGGAGATCGGCGTGCCGCGCCCGCAGTTCAAGCCGTACTTCGACCGGGCCCGGGCGGCCGGCCTGCGCAGCGTCCCGCACGCGGGCGAGACCACCGGGCCGGAGACGGTCTGGGACGCGATCCGGATGCTCGGCGCCGAGCGCATCGGGCACGGAACCCAGGCGGTGAAGGACCCGGCGCTGGTCGACCACCTGGGCGAGCACCGCATCCCGCTGGAGGTCTGCCCGACCTCCAACCTCGCCACCCGGGTGGTGGAGCGGATCGAGGACCACCCGATCAAGCGGATGGTCGACGCCGGGCTGCTGGTGACGGTCAACAGCGACGACCCGCCGATGTTCGGCACCGACCTCAACACCGAGTACGCGGTGGCGGCGCGACTGCTGGGCCTGGACGAGGCCGGGGTGGCGGGGCTGGCCCGCAACGCCGTCGAGGCCTCCTTCCTGGACGGGGCGGGCAAGACCCGGCTGGCCGGGGAGATCGACGCCTACCTGGCGGGCTGGCAGCAGGCCTGACCTTCCCGCGGTCGCGTTTCCCGCGGTCGCGTTTCCCCTGGTGAACCGCCCCGTCGACCTCGGTCGGCGGGGCGGTTCCGTGCTCGGGTGCCGGCCGCGCCATCCCCGTTCCGGTGGTGGCGCCAAAGTGGTGCCACAAATGGCTCGACATGGCGCCACCGCCGTGCCATGCTTACGGCCATGGACCTCACGCCGTACGTGGAAAACCTCCGGAACGAGCTCGCGGTGGCCGCCGCCACCGGCGGGGACGAAGCCCGTGCGCTGGCCGAGCGGCTCACGCTCCCGCTGGAGTCGGCCGTGCGGCTCACCCTGCTCAACGCGCTCTCGGCCGCCATGGGCGAAGTCACCCGCGACCTCGCCCCCGGCTCGGTGGACGTGCGTCTGCGCGGGCTCGACCCCGAGTTCGTGGTGACGGCGCCGCCCGGCTCGGACGCCTTCCACGGCGATACGGCGCCACAGCCGGCACCGATGGCGCCACTCGTGCCACCGGTGGTGCCGCCGGTGGTGTCTTCGGCGGCGCCGGAGCCGGACGAGACCGGCACCGCCCGGATCAACTTCCGTCTGCCCGCCCACCTCAAGGCCAGGGCGGAGGAGGCCGCCGCCGAGGCCGGCCTCTCGCTCAACGCCTGGCTGGTCCGGGCCCTGGCCGGCGCCCTGGAGGGCGGCGAGCCGGCCCGCCGGCCGGTGGCCGATCCGGGCAGCCGGGTCGCGCGCAGCGTCGGCGGCCAGGGCTTCACCGGCTGGGTCCACTGAGGCCTCCGCAGTACCCCGAGCATCCGCACGACCTCCCGCACCACCTTCTGCACCTTCGACGTCACCCCCGCTCCGACCAGCGGGAACATCCACACGAGTCACAAGGACGGGACAGCCATGCCTACGTACGAGACCGACGGACCGATCTCCGCCATCCTCGAATTCGACATCGGCTCGGTCTGGATCAAGGCCGGCAAGCGCACCGACGCGGTGGTCGAGGTCCGGCCCGCCAATCCGGCCAAGGAGGCGGACGTCAAGGCCGCCGAGCAGACCCAGGTCGACTTCTCCGGTGGCCGGCTCGGCATCAAGGCCCCCAAGCAGCGCAGCGTCTTCAGCGGCAAGAAGGGTGCGGTCGAGGTCCTGGTCGAGCTGCCGGCCGGCTCCGAGGTCCACAGCGAGTCGCCGATGGCCGAGTTCGTCACCGAGGGCCCGCTCGGTGCCTGCCGGCTGAAGACCTCGCTCGGCCGGATCCAGGTCGAGAGCGCCGAGAGCGCCCGGCTCGACAGCGGCTTCGGGGACGTCCGGCTCGGCGCGACGACCGGGGACGCCGAGGTGACGGGGGCCGGCCGGATCGAGATCGGATCCGTCGGGGGCCGGCTGACGGTGAAGAACAGCAACGGCGACACCGAGGTCGACGAGGTGCACGGCGAACTCCACGCCAACGCCTCCAACGGCCGGATCCACGTCGGCCTCGCCGAGGGGAACGTGGACGCCAAGTCGGCGCACGGCCACATCCGGGTCGGCCGGGTGGTCCGCGGCAAGGTCACCCTCCAGACCAGCGTGGGGGACGTCGAGGTCGGCATCGCGGAGGGCACCGCGGCCTGGCTCGACGTGCACAGCAAGGTCGGCGGCGTCCGCAACGACCTCGGCCCCACCCAGGGCCCGGGCGACGCGGTGGAGACGGTCGAGGTCCGCGGCCGCACCCAGGTCGGCAACGTCGTCGTCCGGAGGGCCTGATGGCGGCCGACTCCGCGGTCCCGGCGATCTCGGCGACCGGACTCACCAAGTCCTACGGGGACAAGGCGGTCCTGAGGGGCGTCGACCTGGAGATCCCGGCGGGCAGCGTGTTCGCCCTGCTCGGGCCCAACGGCGCCGGCAAGACCACCACCGTGCAGATCCTCTCCACCCTGATCCCCGCGGACGGCGGCTCGGCCCGGGTGGTCGGGCACGACGTGGCACGCGAGGCCGACGCGGTGCGGAAGGCGATCGGGGTGACGGGCCAGTTCTCGGCGGTGGACAACCTGCTCACCGCCGAGGAGAACCTGATGCTGATGGCCGACCTCAACCACCTCCGCCGTCGGGAGGGGCGGAGGCGGACGGAGGAACTGCTGCGGCGCTTCGATCTCACCGAGGCCTCGCGCAAGGCCGTCACCACCTTCTCCGGCGGCATGCGGCGCAAGCTCGACCTCGCGATGACCCTGGTCGGGGACCCGAAGGTGATCTTCCTGGACGAGCCGACCACCGGGCTGGACCCGCGCAGCCGGCGCACCATGTGGGAGATCATCCGGAGCCTGGTCGCCGACCACGGGGTGACGGTCCTCCTCACCACCCAGTACCTGGAGGAGGCCGACCAGCTCGCCGACCGGATCGCCGTCCTGGACGGCGGCCGGATCGTCGCCGAGGGCACGGCCGAGGAGCTGAAGCGGTTCGCCCCCGGCGGGCGGATCCGGCTCCGGTTCGCGGACGCCGGCTCGCTAGCCACCGCCGCCGCGCTGTTCGAATACGCCACGGCCGACACCGAGGCACTGCGGCTGGAGATCCCGGGGGACAACTCCGTCCTCACCGTGAAGGCCGTGCTGGACGTGCTCGACAACGCGTCCGTGCAGGCCGAGTCGTTGGTCGTGGAGACGGCCGACCTGGACGACGCGTTCCTTCAACTGACCGGGGAGGGCGTGCGATGAGCATGGCCACGGGCACGGCCGGCCACGCGCTCAGCGACTCGCTGACCATGCTGCGCCGCAACCTCAAGCACGCGCTGCGGTACCCGTCCCTGACCTTCGCGGTCGTGGTGATGCCGGTCATGATGCTGCTGCTCTTCAACTACGCCTACGGCAGCACCCTGGGCGCCGGAATCGGCGGCGGCAACTACATCGACTACGTGACGCCCGGCATCGTGCTGATGGCGGCCACCTCCGGGTCGCTGGTCACCGCGATCGGCATCTGCACCGACATGACCGAGGGCATCGTCAACCGCTTCCGCACGATGGCCATATCGCGCTCCGCCTTCCTGGCCGGGCACGTGGTCGGCAGTGTCATCCAGACCATGATCGGGCTGGTGCTGGTGATCGGCACGGCCCTCGCGATGGGCTTCCGGCCGAACGCCGGACCGGTGGAGTGGCTGGCCGCGATGGGCCTGCTGCTCTTCCTCACGATCGCCCTGACCTGGATATCGGCCGGCATCGGCCTGGTGGCCAAGACGGTCGAGAGCGCCAGCAACATGCCGATGCCGCTGCAGTTCCTGCCCTTCATCGGCAGCGCCATCGTGCCGACCGACTCCATGCCGACGGCACTGCGCTGGTTCGCCGAGTACCAGCCCTTCACCCCCATGATCGAGACCCTGCGCGGGCTGTTGATGGGGACCGGGATCGGCACCAGTGCCTGGAGCGCCCTGGCCTGGTGCACCGTGCTGACGCTGGTCGGCTACTTCTGGTCGCGGAGCGTCTTCTACCGGCGGTGACGGGGGTACGGCCGGTGCACCCGGCGGCCCGGACGACGGAGCATCCGTCGTCCGGGCCGTCCGGCATCCCCGTAGTAAAGTCCCGGCAAAGGACAACTCCGGGGGGAGCAAATGACGGTGACGCGCCGCAAGCAGGTCGTGTGGTGGCTCCGGGGCGCGGCGCTGGCGGCCCTCCTGGTGTACCTGCCGGGCTACTTCTCCTCCCGCCAGGGCGGGCTGGTCGAGGTCGAGCGCTGGCTGAACCACCCAGTGCTGCTGCTCGGGACGACGATCGCGCTGGCCGTGGCCTCGGTGGTGGCCCGGTTCGAGTTCCGCACCAGATGGGCGCAGATCGGTTGTGCGGCCGTCCTGTCACCGCTCCTCGTCATCGGGGCGGGGGTCGGAGCCGTGGCGTACATCTTCGGCGGTGACGGCCGGCTGGTCGACCGCAAGCCCGACCCGAACCGCTCCGACCACGTGCTGCGCGTCACCGACATCGCCTTCTCGATCGATCCGGTCTACCGGGTGGAGTTGTTGACGGGAAGCGGCTGGTCGGCCCGCCACTGGGGCCTCGGCACCTGGGAGGAGGGCGACGGCTTCGTCAAGGCCGAATGGTCCGCCCCGGGCCGGATCACGGTGACCTTGCAGAAGGAGATCGAGGTCTTCACCGTGGACGAGGACGGGACGCTGGGCGGCCCCTCGGCCATACCCCGGCCCCGCTAGAGCTGTCGTAAGGTCCGTGCCGAAGATCAGTGAACCGCCGGGGGGGCGAAGGTGACAGCGGCACGTCGCAAGCAGATCGCGTGGAGGCCCCGGGAGGAAC
>NZ_JBIVVI010000165.1:0-10608 GCF_044757675.1 Kitasatospora sp. NPDC091257 | reverse complement strand
CGGCCACCTCCTGCCGGCACACCTACGACCGCAAGCACGGCTACCTCACCGAGGTCCGGGTGGACGCGCCGCCCGCGCCGGTGGTGCCGCCCCCGCCGCCGCTGTGCAGCCGGGGCGTCGCCGTCGGCCAGGTCACCGACATTCGCGAGCCCGGGCAGGGCAGGCGCGGCGCCGTCCGCCTGAAACTGCCGTGGCTGTCCGAGAGTTACCAGAGCGACTGGGTCCGCACCGTGCAGTGGGGCGGGCTCGGTGGGGGCGGCGTCTTCGTGCCGGAGGTCGGTGACGAAGTGCTGGTGGCCTTCGAACACGGGCGGCTCGACCGGCCGTACGTGATCGGCGGGCTCTACAACGGCAAGGACGAGCCCAGCCCGGACGACCTGCCACTGGTGGACGCGACCAGCGGGCGGGCGAACCGGCGGTCCATCGCCGCCCGCACCGGCGACCGGGTGGAACTGCTGAGCACCGAGACCGGACCGCGGGGAGTGCGGCTGCGCAGCGGCGACGGCCGGCTCACCGCCCACCTCGACCGGGGGGAGACCAGCATCAGCCTCACCGCCGGCGACCCCGGCCGCGAGGTGCTGGTGCGGCTCGACGGGCGCGAGGGCGGGACGGTCACGGTGGACGCCGGCGACGATGGCACGCTCGTGCTGCGCGGCGGGACCGTGCGCATCGAGGCCGGATCGATCGAACAGCACGCCGGGCTCGGCAACGGCGGCAGCACGTAGGGGCGGGCGCCCCGATGACACCCGCAGGGCCACACGAGGAGGAGCACCGCAGTGGACAGCACACCCCCGACCGCGACACCGGACATCATCGGCGCCGGCTGGAGCCACCCGGCCCGGCTGACCCCGTCCGGGACGGTCGCTCTGGCCTCGGGCGCCCTGGACGTGGAGGAGGCCATCGGCATCATCCTGCGCACCGTGCCGGGGGAACGGCCGATGCGCCCGCAGTTCGGCTGCGACCTGTACCGGTTGCTCTTCGCGCCGCTGGACGCGGGAACCGTGGCCCGCGCGGAGCACGCGGTCCGCACCGCGCTGGACCGCTGGGAGCCGCGCATCACGGTCGAGGACCTGGGCTTCGCCACCGACAGCGAGCGCGAGGGCGTCCTCTACATCGACGTCCGCTACCGCCTGCGGGCCACCAACGAGCCCCGCAACCTGGTCTTCCCCTTTTACACCCTGCCCCAGGAGCCCGTCCCGGCCGCGGCGGGTGGGACGTCGTGACGGCGGAACCCGGGCTCCCCGTGCCCGATCTGGACGACTGGCCGTTCCAGGCGATGGTCGACGCGGCCAAGCGCGCCCTGCCCGGCCGGGCTCCGCACTGGACCGACCACAACGTGTCCGACCCGGGCGTCACCCTGCTGGAGTCCTGCGCGGCCCGGGTGGACACCCTGCTCTACCGGGTCGGTCGGACGACCCCGGGCCAGCGGATGCGGCTGCTGCGGCTGATGGGGATCCGTCCGGCGCCCGCGACTCCGGCCCGTTACGCCGTCCGGCTGTGCTCCCGCGGCGCCCGGACGACGGTGCCGGCCGGCACCCCGCTGACCGTCCCCGGCCGCGGCGCCCTCGTGCTGACCACTGTCCGCCAGGTCACCGTGCCCGCGGCCGACGAGGGGGTGTCGGTGGAGGCGGTGGAGGTGCCGGAGCGGATCAGTGATGAACTCGGAGTCTCCGACGGGACGTCGGGGCAGCGGTTCGCCACCGGTAGGCGGCCGTGGAGCGGACCGGGGGACAGCCCGCCGTACTCGCCGCTGGAGGAGCTCACGGTCGGAGGGAGCGTCTGGCCGGCGGTGGGCGGCTTCGCCCGCACCCGGCCCGATGAGGCGTGCTACCTGTGGGACGAGACCGCGGCCGAGGTGGTGTTCGCCCCCAGAGGAACGCCCAGGCCGTCTCCGGGTTCCGGCTCTGCGCGGTGACGCACAGGGTGGAGCCGCCGCTGTTGGAGGTGCGGGTGCCGCCGGGGGCGAAGGCGGGCAGCGGGACGACGCCGAACTTGCCGCTGAGGTCGGCCATTTCGGTGGTGAGGGTGCCGTCCCACCAGGCGGCGGTGGGGGTGGTGGCGGCCTTGCCGTCGTGGGTGCCGGAGACGAACCCGTCCCAGCCGTTCTCGAAGTCCACCAGGTCGCGGTCGACGAGCTGTTTCAGCAGGGTGAGGGCGCGTTCGGCGGCGGGGGTGGCGACGGCCACTTTGCCGTCGGTGAACCAGCGCTGGCCCTGTTGCTGGAGCAGCATGGCGAAGAGGCTGTCCTGCTTGGCGTCCAGGATGAGCATCTTTTTGCCGGTGGCGGCCTTGAGGGCGGTGCCGGCGGTGACGTAGTCGTCCCAGGTGGCGAGGCCCGCCGGGTCGATGCCGGCCTGCTGGAAGAGGTCGCGCCGGTAGAACAGGGCGCACGGCCCGCTGTCCCAGGGCAGCGCGAGGACCCGGCCCCGGGCGTCCGCGACGGTGCGCCAGGAGGCCTGCGGGTACTGGGACTTGAGGTCGGCGGCGCGGCCGGTGAGGTCGACCAGGGCGTTCGGGAAGTTGCCGATGTAGGTGGGGAGTTTGTGGCCCTCGACGGTGAGGATGTCGGGCAGGCCGCTGCCGGCGCCGAGTCCGACGGTGATCTTGTCGTAGGCGTTGTCGTAGCCGATGTCCACCACCTCGACGGTCGTTCCGGGGTGGGCCTGTTCGAAGACCTTGCCGAGCCGCTGCATGGCCTTGGCGGCGACGTCCCAGGACCAGATGGTGACCTTCCCGGCGAGGGTGGCGCCCGGGCTGCCGGCGAGCTGCTTGGCGCTGGTGCCGCCGGCGCCGCCGGTCGCGCAGCCGGTGGCGCCGGCCAACAGCAGGGCGCCGCCGGCGAGTCCGGCGGCGAGGATCCGGCGGCGTGCCGGGCCCGCACTGAATCCGCCCTGGTCGACGGCGAGTTGGGGATGTTTTTCGTGCCGGGTTTCTGCGGACATCTTGCCTCCCGACTGGTGAATGCCGAATGCTGTATACAGAACTCAGCATTCACAACCCCGTCAAGGCTTGTGACTGAAATCGCGGAAGGTGCCAGCATGAGCACACGCGTCCCCCGAACCCACCCGTACATCCCCAACTCCGCCCCGCAGGTGAGGAAAGCGATGCTGGCGGCGGTCGGCGCCCAGGACGTCGAGGAGTTCTACGCCGACATCCCCGCCGCCCTCCGACTGGACCGCCCGCTGCGACTGCCCGAGCCGCTCGGCTCCGAGGCCCGGCTGGTCGCCCACATGGAGGAGCTGCTCTCCCGCAACACCGCCGTCCCGCCGGGCCGCAGCTTCCTCGGCGCCGGCTGCTACCGCCACCACGTGCCCGCCGTGGTGGACGAGATCGTCAACCGCAGCGAGTTCCTCACCGCCTACGCGGGCGAGCCGTACGAGGACCACGGCCGCTTCCAGGCGCTGTGGGAGTACCAGTCGCTGATGGCCGAGCTGCTGGCCGTCGACGTCGTCAACGTGCCGACGTACGACGGCTTCCAGGCCGCCGCCACGGCGCTGCGGATGGCCGGACGGGTCACCGGGCGGCGCCGGCTGGTGCTGGTCGGCGCGATCGACCCGGACCGGCTCTCCCGGATCCACGACTACGTCCGGGGCATCCACGAGCTGGTGCCCGTCCCCGCCGAGCCCGCCGCCGTCCGGGCGGCCCTGGCCGAGGGCGACGTGGCCGCCGTCTACGCCCAACTCACCGACCACGACGGCCTGGTGGACCACGAGCTGCCGCAGTACATCGAACTCGCCCACGGCGCCGGGGCGCTGGCCGTCGTCCACGTCAACCCGATCAGCCTCGGTGTGCTCACCCCGCCCGCCGAACTCGGCGCCGACCTCACCTGCGGCGACCTCCAGCCGCTCGGCATCCACCCCGGCTACGGCGGCGGCAACGCGGGCTTCATCGCCAGCGCCGACGACGAACGCCTGGTCGCCGAGTACCCCAGCCGTTTGTTCGGGCTCACCCCCACCGACGTCCCCGGCGAGTACGGCTTCGGCGACGTCGCGTACGAGCGCACCTCCTTCGCGCTGCGCGAGGAGGGCAAGGAATGGGTCGGCACCGCCGCCGCCCTGCACGGCATCGCCGCCGGGGTCTACCTCGCGCTGATGGGCCCGCACGGCATGCGGGAGATCGGCGCGACGATCCTCGCCAACACCGCCTACGCCCGCCGACGCCTCGCCCTCGTCCCCGGCATCGACCTGGCGGACCCGCAGGCCGTGCACTTCGCCGACTTCACCGTCCGCTACACCGGCGAGCGCACCGCCGCCGAGATCTCCGAGGCGCTGCTCGCCCACGGCCTGCACGGCGGCACCCCGGCCGGCCCCCACCAGGGCCGCTACTGCGTGACCGAGCTGCACACCCGGGCCGACATCGACCGCCTCGCCGACGCGCTTGAGGAGATCGTCAAGTGACGAACCACCCGAACACCGGGTCCGTGGACCCGCGGATCGCCCCCAAACCCGCCCTGCGCCGCTTCCACCAGGCCCGCTGGGACGAGAAGCTGATCTTCGAGCTCGGCGCGCCCGGCGAGCGCGGCGTCCTGCCCCCGCTGCCCGAGCCCGCCGTCACCGCCGCCGTCGGCGACCCGGCCGAACGGCTGCCCGCCGCACTGCGCCGCAGCGCCCCGCCCGCCCTGCCCGAACTCGGCCAGCAACAGGTGCTCCGGCACTACCTGCGGCTCTCCCAGGAGAACCTCGGCGCCGACCTCAACGTCGACGTCGGCCAGGGCACCTGCACCATGAAGTACAGCCCCAAGGTCAACGACACCTTCGTCCGCGACCCCAGGATCGCCGCCCTGCACCCCGCACAGGACGCCTCCACCGTCCAGGGCGTCCTCGAACTCGTCCACCGGCTGGAGCAGCTGCTCAAGGAGATCTCCGGCATGGACCGGGTCAGCCTCCAGCCCGGCGCGGGCTCGGCGGCGATCTGGACCAACGTCTCGGTGATCCGCGCCCACCACGCCGCGCGCGGCGAGCTGGAGCAGCGCGACGAGATCATCACCACCGCCTTCTCCCACCCCTCCAACGCCGCCTGCGCCAAGACCGCCGGCTTCCGGGTGATCACCCTGCACCCCGACGCCGACGGCTACCCCGACATCGAGGCGCTGCGCGCCGCCGTCGGCCCGCGCACCGCCGCACTGCTCATCACCAACCCCGAGGACACCGGCATCTACAACCCCCGGATCGCCGAGTTCGTCCGGATCGTCCACGAGGCCGGCGGCCTGTGCGCCTACGACCAGGCCAACGCCAACGGCATCCTCGGCATCACCCGGGCCCGCGAGGCCGGCTTCGACCTGTGCCACTTCAACCTGCACAAGACCTTCTCCACCCCGCACGCCTGCGGCGGCCCGGCCGCCGGCGCGTGCGGCGTCACCGCCGAGCTGGCACCCTACCTGCCGCGCCCCACCGTCGAGTTCGACGGCGAGCGGTACGTCCTGGACGACGACCGGCCGGACTCGATCGGCAAGATCCGCCCCTACCTGGGCGTCGTCCCGAACCTGGTGCGCGCCTACGCCTGGATCACGGCCCTGGGCGCCGAGGGGCTGCGCGAGGCCGCCGAGACCGCCGTCCTCAACAACAACTACCTGCTGCACCGGGTACGGCAGATCCGCGGCGTCTCCGTCCCCTACGCCGAGGGGCGCCCCCGGGTCGAACAGGTCCGCTACAGCTGGCAGCAGCTCAACGAGGACACCGGCCTGCACAGCGAGGACCTCGGCTACCGCGCCGCCGACTTCGGCACCCACTACTGGACCAGCCACCACCCGTACGTCGTCCCCGAGCCGATGACCCTGGAGCCCACCGAGTCCTACTCCCGGGCCGACCTGGACGAGTACGCGGCGATCCTCGCCGAGGTCGCCCGCGAGGCGTACGAGGACCCGGAGACCGTCCGCACCGCGCCGCACAACTCCACCGTGCACCGGATCCGGCACGAGCCGCTGGACGACCCGGCGGTCTGGGCGGTCAGCTGGCGCGCCTACCGCCGCAAGGTCCTCGGCGAGCAGCCGTGACCTCCGCCCCGAGCCCCCGGATCGGGCTCGTGGTCAACCCGGTCGCCGGCCTCGGCGGCCGGGTCGGCCTCAAGGGCAGCGACGGCGCCGAGGTCCAGCGACGGGCCCTGGCACTCGGAGCCCGCCCGCAGGCCGTCGCCCGGGCCGCGCTGACCCTCCGGCGGCTGCCGCCCGACGTGGACCTGATCACGGCCGACGGCGCGATGGGCGTCGACGCCGCCCGGGCCGCCGGCCGCACCGCACGCGTCGTCCACCGGCCCGGCGCGGCGGACACCACCGCCGACGACACCCGGGCCGCGGTGCGCGCCCTGGTCGCGGCCGGCGCCGGACTGCTGCTGTTCTGCGGCGGCGACGGCACCGCCCGCGACGTCCTGGACGCCCTCGGGCCCGAGCCCCGCCTGCCCGTGCTCGGCATCCCGGCCGGGGTCAAGATGCACTCCGCCGTGTTCGCCGTCCACCCCCGGGCCGCCGCCGAGGTCGCGGCGGCCTGGGCCACCGGCCGGGGCGTGCGCCTGGAGGCCGCCGAGGTGGTGGACCGGGACGAGGCCGCGCTGCGGGCCGGCCGGGTCTCCGCCCGGCTCCACGGCCGGCTGACCGTCCCGGTGCTGCCCGCCCGGGTGCAGCAGCGCAAGACCGGCAGCTCCGGACCCGACCCGGGGACACCCGCCGGCCTCGCCGCCGAGGTCGCCGAACGGGTCGGCCCCGGCGGGCTGCTGCTCCTCGGACCCGGCAGCACCACCCACGCGGTGGCCACCGCGCTCGGCGCGCCCGGCGCCAGCCTGACCGGCGTCGACCTGCTGCGACTCGGCCCCGGCAGCGCCCTCGGGCCCGGCCGCTCCGACGGCCTCGCCACCGCCGCCCGGATCCTGATCCGCGACGCCCGGGCCGACCAGCTGCGCGCCCTGCCCACCACCCCCCACATCGCCCTCTCCCCGATCGGCGGCCAGGGCTTCCTGCTCGGCCGCGGCAACCAGCAGCTCACCCCCGAACTGCTGCGCGCCGCGGGCCGGGAGAGGCTGCTGGTGCTCGCCACCGAGGCGAAGCTCGCCGCCCTGGCCGGGCGCCCGCTGCTGCTCGACACCGGCGACCCCGACCTGGACGACGCCCTCGCCGGCCACGTCCGGGTGATCACCGGCCGCCGCTCCGGCGCCGTGTACCGCCTCTCCGCCTGACCCCTGTAGAGGAGTTCCCCATGATCGACCTGCACGGCAAGCGCGCGATCGTCACCGGCGCCGCCTCCGGCATCGGCCGGGCCACCGCCGCCCTGCTCGCCGAACTCGGCGCGGCCGTCGTCCTCGCCGACCTCGACACCGAACGCGGCGAACGGGCCGCCAAGGAGATCGGCGGCACCTTCGTCCGCTGCGACGTCTCCCGGCGCGCCGACTGCGAGCAGGCCGTGCGCACCACCGTCGAACAGCACGGCGGCGTCGACGTGCTGTTCAACAACGCCGGCATCATCCGCCGCTCCACCGTCACCGGGATCAGCGACGAGGACTGGGACCTGGTGATGGCCGTCAACGTCCGCTCGATCATGCTGCTCAGCGGACTCGTGGTGCCGCTGATGGCCGCGAACGGCGGCGGCAGCATCGTCAACACCGGCTCCGGCTGGGGCATCAGGGGCGGCGGCCGGGCCGTCTCCTACTGCGCCTCCAAGGGCGCCGTGGTCAACATGACCCGGGCGATGGCCATCGACCACGGCCCGGACAACATCCGGGTCAACTGCGTCTGCCCGGGCGACACCGACACCGGCATGCTCGCCGAGGAGGCCCGCCAGCTGGGCGAGAACCCGGACGCCTTCTACACCGACGCCGCCGACCGACCGCTCGGCCGGATCGGCCAACCCCGGGACATCGCCCAGACCGTGGCCTTCCTGGCCAGCGACGCCGCCGCCTTCGTCAGCGGCGCGGTCATCGCCGTGGACGGCGCCGGCACCGCCTGACGCCCGCGAACCGTACAGCACCGCAACCCCGTACGACGGCCGGGCGACGGCACGCGTCGCCCGGCCGGTACGCTACGGACCGAGGAAGAAGGGACGTTTGATGGCGATCGAGCGGCGGCCGCTGCGCGAGCAGGTGAAGGACGAACTCCTGGAGCAGCTCGGCCGCGGCCGGTTCACCCCCGGCGAGTCGATCAACGAGGTCCAGCTCGCCGAGGAACTGGGCGTCAGCCGAACCCCCCTGCGCGAGGCCCTGATCAGCCTGGAACGCGAGGGCATCATCACCAGCGAGCGCGGCAAGGGCTTCCGCTTCGCCCCCACCGGCAAACAGGAGTTCCTCGACCTCACCGCGATCGTGATCGCGCTGGAGTCACTGGCCCTGCGCACCTCCGACCCGGCCCACCTGGCCGAGATCGCCCCCAGGCTGCTCGCCGAGGCCCGCGCCTTCTCCGCCCCCCAGGCCCCGCACGGCACCATAGAGCGCTACGACGACGCCTGGCACGCCCTGCTGCTCTCCGGCTGCGCCAACGCCCGGCTGCGCGAGATGATCGAGTCGCTGAAACTCACCCTGCACCGCTACGAGCGGGTGGTGGTCGGCGACCACGAGATCCTGGAACGCGCCGCCGAGGAGCACGAGCGGATCGCCCAGTGCCTGCTCGAGGGCGACGTCGACCAGGCCGTCACCGCCCTGGAGGCCAACTGGACCAGCGGCATGGAACGCATCCTGGACCGCCTGCCCCCGGTCGCCGCGCTCTGAACGCCCGGTCACGTCCAGCGCGTTCACTCCGGGGAACACCGGGATCACGACCGGATGCGGCAGGCGGGGTGCGTCGTTCATGCCCACACTCTCGCCCGGCGGCAGTGAAGGCGGCAATGACGGGACTCTGCAACATCCGGACAGCACGGCATCCGGGCACCACCGCATCCCGTCAGCGCCGCATCAGGCCACGGCCCCCGACGCAGGCCCTACGCCCCTGGTCCGACCGCCCCCGGGACCAACGCCCGATTGCCTCTCCGCCGCCTCCCCGCAGCATGATGGCCCGCATGATCGGCAAGTGGATCGACTGCCGGGTTCGCCCCGGAGCACGCGAGGCGTTCGCCGCCGGACAGCGCCGCTGGTCGGCGATCTCCGACCGGCCGGGCCTGGTCGGCCAGACCGGCGGCTGGGCACCCGGCGCCGACCGCGCCCTGCTGCTCGCCCTGTGGAGCGACGAGCCCGCGTACACCCGCTTCATGCGCGAGCGCCACGACCGGGCCGCCGCCCACGCCGACCAGCGCTCCAGCTGCACGGGGATCGAGGTCGCCACCGGCCCGGTCGTCCTCACCATGCCGGGCGCGGCCCCCTCCCTCCCCGCCGCCCTCGCCCGCGCCACCGTCCTGCGCGCCGCCGACTGCCGGCTCCACCCCGGCCGCACCGACCACTTCCTCGACGTCCAGCGCGAGCTCTGGGCCCCGGGCATGGCGGCGGCGGACGGCATGCTGGGCGGCACCGTCACCCGCCTCACCCCCGAGCGCCACCTCGTCACCACCCTCTGGACCACCCCCGCCGCCCACCACGCCTACACCACCCACCACCTCCCGGCCCTGCTCGCCCGCGCCGGCGTCCCCACCGACGTCCACACCCTGACGGGACACCTGCTCCCCCTCGAACCGTCCTGGCACATCGGGGCCGACGCCTGAACCACCGCCATTTCCGGAAAGAACGCGCTGGGCGGGCTGCTCGACACGCGGGCGCAGCGGACGTGCCGGCCCGCCCGCGCATCCCGGGCGGCCCGTAACGGCGGCCGGCGAACCGCTGGGGAACCCCGGCAGCGCCGGGCGGCTGCCACTGCTGCTGCTGGTCAGACCGCGAACCAGCGCCCGACGGCCGTCCTCAGCTCGGCCTGTTCGGCCGGGTCGGGGCGGGGTGAGCCGCCGGCCCAGGCCACGTAGCCGTCGGGGCGGATCAGCAGACCGGTGAGGCCGGCCGGGCCGCCCTTCGCGACGACGACCTCGACGGCGTCCTGGTCCTCCGCCAGTGCGGCTGCCAGCGACTGGCCCTCGGTCAGGTCGATCAGCAACGGCCGGGCGCTTCGGGCGAGTTCGGCGATCCTGGCCTTCCCCGTCCCGGTGGTCAGTTCCAGCTCCGGTGCGAACCGGCCGACTGCGGGGTGGGGTCGGTGATGCCCATGTCGTAGCGCACGTCGGTGCCCGCGGTGAGGTCGGCGAGGTGCTGGACGACCTCCTGGTGGGTGAGCAGTTCGGCGAAGAGTTCGCGCAGCGGCGGGCGGGCCGCACGCGGCGGTCCGGTCCTCCCCGGCCCGCGCCGGGCGGGGTGTCGGAGGCACGCTCTACGCTCCCCCGCACCTACGAGTTCTGGGGAAGACCGGATGTCCTACGACGATGTCGAGTACCTGCCCGCACTGATCACGGCCCTGACCGATCCGTCCGGGGAGAGGTGGAGCGTCGACGGCTGGCGGATCGAGCGGATCGGCCTGGTCCGGGGGGCCGCCGACCACGGCACGATCTACGACCCGCTGGGCCCGGAGGGCACGGGCTTCCCGATGCGGCCCGGCGGCACGCCGGTCTATCTGGTCTCCCGCGAGGACGCGCCCGAGCACCCGGTGGCCGCTCTGGTGCACCCCTGCGAGACCGTCCCGGTCCGGACCGAGGAATGGGGCGACCGGGTGGCGACGCCCTC
>NZ_JBIVVI010000164.1:0-10654 GCF_044757675.1 Kitasatospora sp. NPDC091257 | reverse complement strand
GCCACCGCCCCCTACACCCCCGAGCTGGTCCTCGACTGGGTGCACGGCTGGTCGCTCACCCGCCGCCGCCCGGTCGCCGTCCCGGAGCGCGTCGCCTACTGGGAGGTTCCCGGCCGCGACCGCCCCCGGGTGGTCTACGAGTCCTCGAACGGCTGCGGACTCGGCAACAGCCCCCAGGAGGCCGCGCTCTACGGCCTGTTCGAGGTCGCCGAGCGCGACGCCTTCCTGATGGCCTGGTACGCCCGCACCCCGCTGCCCGGCGTCGCCGTCCCCACCGAGGACCCGCAGATCGCCGAACTCGCCGACCGGGCCGAGCTGTTCGGCTACCGCCTCACCCTGCTCGACGCCACCAACGACCTCGGCGTTCCCGCCGTGATCGCCCTCTGCCGCCACCGCGGCGACCACCCCGACGCCCCGCGCACCCTCCTGGCCGCCGGAGCCCACCACGACCCCCGGACGGCGATCCGCTCCGCCGTCGCCGAAGTGGTCACCAACGTCCAGGAGGCGCCCCACCGCTCCGTCGCCCCGGGCGGGCCGCGCGACCCGCAGCGGCTGCGGCCGATGCTGGAGCGCCCGGAGCTCGTCGTCTCCCTGGACGACCACGTCGGCCTCAACACCCTGCCCGAGGCCCAGCCCCGCCTCGACTTCCTCTTCGCCGGCCCGCCGCCGGTGCCCTGGACCGAGCGCTGGCCCGGCGACCCCGAACCGGTCACCGACCTCACCGACCTGCTGGAGCGGACGGTCACCCGGCTGGCGGGGGAGGACCTGGAGGTCCTCGTGGTCACCCAGGACGAGCCCGGCGTCCGCGACCGGCTCGGCCTGCACTGCGCCAAGGTCGTCGTCCCCGGCACGCTGCCGATGACCTTCGGCCACGCCAACCGCCGCACCCGGGGCCTGCCCCGCCTGCTGGAGGTCCCGTACCGCCTCGGCCGCACCCCCGCGCCGCTGCGCCACGACGAACTCCCGCTCCACCCGCACCCGTTCCCCTAGCCACCGGAGAGCACGCGATGACCACCCACGCGCTGCCGGCCACCACCTGGCACAGCCTGCACCTCGCGCTGCCGCTGCCGGCCCGCGAGGCCGACGCCTTCCTCACCGAGGACCTCGCCCCGCTGATGGACGGGCTCGCCGGCACCGACTGGTTCTTCATCCGCTACGGCGAGGGCGGCCCCCACCTGCGCATCCGCCACCGCGGCCCGGGCCCGGCGCCCGCCTCCCTCGCCGCCGACCTCACCCGCCTCGCCACCCGACGCACCGCGCCCGACGGCCCGTTCGCGGACGGGCACGGCACCGTGACGGAGGTCCCGTACGAGCCCGAGACCGAGCGCTACGGTGGCGCGGCCCTGCTGCCGATCGCCGAAGAGGTGTTCACCCAGTCCACCCGCGCCGCCGTCCGCGCCCTGCACGCCCTCGGCGCGGCCCCCGAGAAGCGGTTGCAACTGGCCCTCGACCTCGCCCACACCACCGCGTACGCGCTCGGCCTCGACGAACTCGCCGCCTCCCGCTGGCTGCGCCGCCACGCCGCCGCCTGGCGCTGGGTCACCGAGTTCCGGCCGCTGCCGGGCGCCGCCGTGCACACCCGGGTCAACACCGTGTTCGCCCGCCAGCGGGAGACGCTGGCCCGCCGCGCCCGGGAGCTGCGCGCGGCACTGGACGCCGGCACGGCCACGCCCTGGCTGGGCGACTGGGCGGCGCAGGCCGCCGAGGCCGCCGCCCGGATGCGGGCCGTCGTGGCCGCCGCGCCCGCCTCGGCCGCCGAGGAGGCCGAGGAGCGCCTGGAGTGGATCTGGGCCTCCCAGCTGCACATGCTGTTCAACCGGCTCGGCGTCGGCCCCGACGAGGAACGGGCGGTCTGCCGCCTCGCCGCCCGCACCCTGCTGGAGACCGGACAGCCGTTCACCTTCTTCCCCGCCGACCACCACGCCCCCGACCACCAGTACCTGGAACGCAGCAAGTTCCAGATCGGCCGCGGCGAGGACACCGCCCTGCGCGACCTGCCGCACCACCCGGCCCCGAGCCCCCGACCCGGCGACCTCCCGCTGCCCGCCGACCCGCTGCCGCCCGTCACCCTCGCCGACGCCCTGCGCACCCGCCGCTCCACCCGCGGCCCGCTGACCGGCCCGCTCACCGCCGGCGCCCTCGGCGGACTGCTCTGGTCCGCCTTCGCCCCCGCCCCCGACACCGGCCACCGCCCGTACCCCAGCGCGGGCGCCCTGCACACCGTCCGGCTGCGCCTGCTCGCCCTCGCCGTCGACGGCCTGCCCGCCGGCACCTACCACTGCCTCCCCGAACACCGCAGCCTGCGCCCGATCGGCCCGGCCCCCGCCCTCGACGACCTCAAGGCGCTCTCCTCCTACCTCTCCCGCCCGGCCGAGGACCCGGACGCCATCGGCGTCGACCAGGCCCCCGCCGTCCTCGCCGTGTACCTCGACCTCGCCCGGCTGCGCCGCCGCTACGGTCTGCGCGCCCTGCGCCTCGGCGTCCTGGAAGCCGGACACCTGGCCCAGAACCTGCTCCTGACCTCCGCCGCCTTCGGCCTCGGCACCACCCCCCTCGGCGGCCTCCAGGACGACCTCGCCCACGAACTCCTCGGCCTGGACGACCTCGGAGAGCCGATCCAGTACCTGCTCCCGCTGGGCCGGCCGGGGACTGCACCGGTGATCACGGAGTGAGTACCCTCGGCCCGTGACCGATCACGGCATCGCCCTCCCCGCGTTCCGCCTCCACGTCGTGCCCGCCGTGGTGGTGCTGGCCGGCCCGACCTGGCAGCGCGAGGTGTGGCTCGACCGGGACGAGTTCGAGGACCTCGCCCACACCGTGCACGTGCTCTTCGACGACTTCTGCGACGCGGACGATCCGGGGCGGTCCCTCGCTTCCTGAGGGACGCAGGGCCGTGCTGGCCACGCTGCGGCAACTGTGCCGGGAGGAGCTGGTGGGCTTCGACGAGGTCATGGCGTACGGGATGCCCGCGTACGAGCGGGGCGGCGCCGCGGAGATCGCGTTCGCCAGCCAGAAGCAGTACATCTCCTTCTACCTCATGCGCGGTGACGTCCGTGAGGCGTTCGAGGAACGGCTGGCCGGGCAGGACATGGGCAAGGGCTGCCTGCGGTTCCGCAGGAGGCCGGTTCACGGTGCCGTGGGCGGGCCCGGCGCCGGCTGCCGGCCGCCGAAGAAGACCTGCACCTCCCGGATCAGCCCGTCCCGGACCGTGATCGCCTCGACGTTGCGGTAGCGGTCGCCGGTGGTCAGCTCGTACTCGTAGTAGGCGAAGACGAGTTCCCCGCCGGCGGGCGTCACCCGCAGCAGCCGTTGCTCCGTGAAGCGGTCGGCGGTGGGGAAGCACCGGCGGAAGAAGGCCTCCTTGTCGATGCGGTCGTCCTGGGGGCTGGTGAACGTGAAGTCCGCGGCGTACAGCGGCACGGCCGCCTCCCGGTCCTGTGACCGGTAGCAGCGGAACGCGGCCTCGACGATGCTCGCGGGGGTGCGGTTCATGCGATCTCCCTGGTTCGGCTTCAGTCGGCCAGTCCCAGCGGGTCGTCCGCCGGGTCCAGCAGTTGCGGGCCGTTGTTGCGGACACTGTTGACGGTGGTGGGGACGGCGCGGACGCGCAGGTCGCCGTCGGCGGGGCGGCGCAGCAGGTGGTGGAGTTCGGCGCGGTCGGTGTGGGCGGGGGAGAGCCAGGTGGGGAGGTCGTCGGGGGCGATGGTGAGGGGCATCCGGTCGTGGACGCGGCCGGCGGAGTCGGTGGCGTCGGTGGTGATGACGGTGGCGGTGGCCAGCCAGGCGAGCGGGTCGTCCTCGGGGCGGGTGCCGTCGCGCCAGAACTCGTAGAGGCCGGCCATCAGCATCACGTCGCCGGTGCTGAGGAAGTACGGCTGCTTGTACTTCTTGCGGTCGGCGGTGGCGGGGACCTCGCGCCATTCGAAGTAGCCGTCGGCGGGGATGACGCAGCGGCGGGCGGTGAAGGCCTTGCGGAAGGCGGGCTTGGTGTCGACGGTCTCCGAGCGGGCGTTGATCATGCGGGCGCCGCCGGACGGGTCCTTGGACCAGGACGGGATCAATCCCCAGCGTAGCGGGCGCAGTTGGCGCATCACCTCGCCGGTGTCCCGGTCGACGCGTTCCAGGACGGCCGGGACCGGGTCGGTCGGGGCGACGTTCCAGCTCGGTGCGAAGGTCTCGGCCGGGTCCCACCGGAGCTCTCCGAGCAGTGAGACGAGGTCCTGGGGCGTGGTGGTGGAGACGAAGCGGCCGCACATGCCTCCCAGCCTCCCACGTCCCACGGACAACGGTGTTCAACTGGGCGCCCGCGCGCCCGGGGTGTGGCCGAGGGCGCGGCGGAACACGTCGATGAAGGCGCCGGCCGAGGCCCAGCCGCAGCGGTGCGCGACGGCGGTGACCGGCAGTCCCTCGGCGGCAGGACCAGGGCGTGGTGCAGCCGCAGCTGGGTGCGCCACTGGGGAAGGTCATGCCGAGGTCGGCGCGGAACAGCCGGGACAGCGTGCGGTCGCCGGGGCGCCGACGGTGCGACTGGGCGCTGTTCCGGACGCTGCCGGAGCCGGTGGTGCCGGATTCGGCGGCACCGTCCGCCGGGGCGGAGCACGTGGGGGCCGGGTGACTCACGCGTACCGTTCATATCTGTTACGGTCGTTTTAGAAACGAACGATTGGCGAGTGAACGATATGAAGCTGTTCGGCAAGCGCCGGTGGCTCTGGGGATCACTGCTGTCCGTGGCCGTGCTGCTGGCCGGCGCGGGCGGCTGGGTGGTGTACCAGAACGAGTACGACCTCACGGAGGAGCGGGTCACCGTCACCGGCGGCAAGCAGCCGCTCCAGGGCGTGCTGGCCCGCCCGACCGGCGGCCACGGACCGTACGGACTGGTGGTCTTCGTCCACGGCGACGGACCCGTCGACGCCACCCACGACACCTTCTACCGGCCGCTCTGGGAAGCCATGGCGAAGGCCGGGTACGCCACGCTGTCCTGGGACAAGCCCGGCGTCCGCAACGCCCCCGGCAGCTGGCTGGACCAGAGCATCCAGGACCGCGTCGACGAGACCCTCGCCGCGATCCGCTGGGCCAAGGCCCAGCCCGGCATCGACCCGGACCGGATCGGGCTCTGGGGCGCCAGCCAGGCCGGCTGGGTGATGCCCAAGGCCGCCCGGCAGTCCCCGGACGTCACGTTCCTGATCGCCGTCGGCACCGCCGTCAACTGGCTCCAGCAGGGCCGCTACAACCTGCTCGCCGAGCTCGGCGAGCGGCACGCCTCGCCCGAGGAGACCGCGGCCGCCGTCGCCCGCAGCGACCGCGACCTGGCCGCCCTGCGGGCGAGTGCGACCTTCGAGCAGTACCGGGCCGCCGGCGGCGACGCCGAGGGGCTGACCCCCGAGCGGTGGGCGTTCAACAAGCGCAACCACCTCTCCGACGCCACCGAGGACCTCGCCGCGGTCCGGATCCCGGTGCAACTGATCCTCGGCGGCCGGGACGTCAACGTCGACAGCGACGACACCGAGGCCGGTTACCGGCGCCTCGTCACCACCCCGGGCCTGCTCCAGGTCCTGCGCTTCCCGGACTCCACCCACAACATCGTGCCCGAGGACGTCGAGGACTCCGAACTGCGCAGCACCGTCCTGGCCGTCGCCGCCCCGCGCTCGCTGTTCACCCCCGGCTACCTCGACGGCATGCGGGACTTCCTGACCTCGCTCGACCACCGGAAGGGCTGACCCACGATGAAGCTCCTCGCCCTCGGCGGAGCCGGCGCGATGGGCCGGGTCTCCGCCCGGGTCGCGGCCGCCCTGCCCGGCGTCCACGAACTGGTGATCGCCGACCGGGACCTCGACGCCGCCCGCCGCGCCGCCGCCGCACTCGCCGCCGGCGCACCGGTGCCCGTCCGCGCGAGCCGGGTCGACGTCACGGACGGCCCGGAGCTGCACGCCGCCCTCGCGGACGCCGACGCCGTGCTGAACACCGTCGGCCCGTACTACCGCTACGGCTTCGACGTGCTGCGCGCCGCGATCCGCACCGGCACCCACTACCTGGACATCTGCGACGACTGGGAACCCACCGTCGCGATGCTGGAACTGGACGAGGAGGCCCGCGCCGCCGGAGTGCGCGCGGTGCTCGGCGCGGGCGCCAGCCCCGGCGTCAGCAACCTGCTCGCCGCCCGGGCCGCCGCCCGCCTCGACACCCTGACCGACGTGTACACCGCCTGGCCGGTGGACGTCGGCTCCACGCCCGACTCCTCCCGGCCCGGCTCCTCCCGGCCCGACACCTCGCTGCGCGACCCGAACGGCGCGGTCTCGGCCGCCGCCGTGCACTGGATGCAGCAGATCAGCGGTACCGTCGCGACGGTGGAGGACGGCCGGCTGGTCCGGCGGCCCCCGCTGCGCCCGGTCGCCCTCGACCTGCCCGGCGGCCACCGCGGCACCGCCTACACCGTCGGCCACCCGGAGCCGGTCACCCTGCACCGCAGCCTGCGGCCCGGCGGCGACGCGGCCAACCTCATGGTGGTGTCCGTCGGCACCGCCGCCTACCTGGGCGTGCTGCGCGAGGACCTCGACGCCGGACGGCTGACCAACGAGACCGCCGCCGCCGACCTCGACCGCCCCACCCTGCGCCGTACCCTGCGCGCGGCCGCCCGAGCCCCCCGGATGCGTGGGCCGGGCACCCTCCCGCCGTTCTTCGCCACCGCCACCGGAACGCGCGACGGCCGACCGGCCGCGGCGCTCGCCCGCCTGGACGGCGCGGAGCGGTTCCTGGCGGACATGGCGGAGGCCACGGGCGTCCCGGCGGGGCTGGCGCTGGCGCAGCTGCTGGACGGCACGGTGCGGGCGACGGGGGTGCACCCGCCGGAGGCGGTGATCGACGGGGAGCGCTTCTTCGCCGACCTGGCGCGGGAGTGCCCGGGCGTGGAGGTGGTGGAGGAGTTGTAGGCCGGGCGTTCAGCCGTCGCGCGGGTCGTTCTCCGTCCACGGGCGCAGCTTCTCCGGGTTGCGGACCGCCCAGATGCGGGTGATCCGGCCGTCCGCCGGCTCGAACGCCGCCACCGTCGCGGTGCGGCCGCCGTGCCGGGCGACCAGGCCGGGGCGGCCGTTGACGGTCCGTTCGAGGAGTGTGAGCCCGGGGGCCCGGTCGGCGAGGTGGACCAGGTACTGGGCGATCCGCTCGCCGCCCCGGACCGGGCGCAGGGCGGCGCCGACCAGGCCGCCGCCGTCGGCGGTCATCGTGGCGTCGGGGGCGAGCAGGGCGATCAGGGCCGTGATGTCCCGGGCCTCCCAGGCCTCCTTGAAGTGCCGCACCAGAGCGGCCTGCGCGCCCGTCGGCGTCGCCGGGGCCTGCGCGGCCCTGATCCGTCGGCGGGCGGAGGCGGCCAGCTGCCGGCAGGCCGCCGGGGTCCGGCCGACGATCCCGGCGACCTCGGGGAAGGGGTAGCGGAAGACGTCGTGGAGGATGAACGCCACCCGCTCGGCCGGGGTCATCGCCTCCAGCACGACCAGGAAGGCCATGCTCACCGACTCGTCCAGGGTCACCCGGTCCGCCGGGTCGGCCGGTCCGCCGCTGCCGCCGGCCGGCCCGCCGATCCACTCGCTGCGGTCGGGCAGCGGCTCGGGGATCCACTCGCCGACGTAGCGCTCCCGCCGGGCCCGCGCCGATCCGAGCAGGTCCAGGCAGACCCGGGTGGCCACCGTGGTCAGCCAGGCGCCCGGCGAGGTGATGGCTTCCTGCTGCCGGCGGGGCAGCGCGTACCAGCGGGCGTACGTCTCCTGCACCGCGTCCTCGGCCTCGGCCAGCGAACCGAGCAGCCGGTAGGCGAGGTTGATCAGCTGCCGCCGCTCGCCGACGATCACGCTCAGCTCCGGTACGGGCCGCTCCTGCCCCGGCTCGGACGGGGTGTTCATGGTCGGGGCCGCTCCCTGTCTCGTCTCGTCCGGCCGGCGCTCTCGCCGTTCTCGCGGCTCCTGCCGTTCCCGCCGCTGCGACCCGACCACGGGCCGGCCTGCGATGTCCGGCCCGGGACGGACCCCGCCTCACACTTCGCCGGCCTGTGTCGTCGGATCACCGGGACACTATCGATCAACCGCCGCGAGGCAGAAGAGGGGAACACGACATGGCCATCCACACCACGGCGAGGGCGGCGACGGGGACGGTGCCGGGAACGGCGGTGGAACAGCGTACCCGGGCCTTCCTGCGGGTCTCCGTCGCGCTCCAGACCGCGACCGTCCTCCTCCAGGCGGTCTCGGCCGGCCTGCTGCTCTCCACCTCCTACGGCGAACTGCTGCACGGCATCGGCGCGCGGGTGATGTACGGGGCCTCGATGCTGTACGTGCTCGCCGCCGTCCTGGCCTGGCGGCCGGGCGGCGGCTCGCCCCGTCCGATCCTGTACGCGTCGGGTTTCCTGGTGCTGGCCTCGGCGCAGGTCGTCCTCGGCATCGCCCACGTGCCGTCGGTCCACGTCCCGCTGGGCGTGCTGATCTTCGGCCTGAGCGTGGCCGTGCTGGTCCGGATGCCGGCCGCCCGCTCCACCGAGCGGACGGCCGGCACGAGGGACTGAGAGGTTCCTCAGGACCCGACGGCCCAGCTCTGGCCGGCTGCCGGGCGGGTGGTGACGGGGGTGCCGGCGGTGCCGGCGCCCGCGTCGAGGGCGAGGCCGGTGGCGACGTTGGTGACGGTGACGCCGGCCTCGCCCTGCGTCAGCTTCCACTCCTGCCAGGGGTTGCCGGGCGACAGGTCGAGCAGGTAGGCGCTGTAGCCGGCCGAGTTCCCGGCGGAGAGCACGGTGTGCCGGTGGGTGGCGGTGGCGCAGTTGTCGGTGATCCGGACGGTGCCGTCGGGGTTGGTGGTGAAGGTCCACTGCTGCGCCGCGTCACCGGGGCGCGCGGGCTCCAGGTCGGTGATCGAGCCGATCGGCGCGGTGCAGGAGCCGAGCAGCGAGAGCGCGAGGCCGCCGCTGGTCAGCGTGTGGTACTTCCCGTCGTCGACGACGCCCGACGGCCCGCCCGTCGACGTCGGGGTGAGCCGGTAGAGGGCCGCGCCGTGCGCCGGGAGCGAGGCGCCGATCGGCCCGGTGACGGTCGAACTCGCGCCCGTCCACAGCTCCTTGGCCCGGTAGCCGGAGCCGCCGAGGCCGAGTTCGGTGAGACTGGTGGAGACGCTGCGGCCGGCCGCCGGGTCCTGGTTGACCAGCAGCACGGCGGTGTCGCCGTTGGCGAGCTGCCGCTTGAGGACCACCGGCGCGCGCCCGTCGGCCGGCTTGGCGCCGACCAGGGTGGCGGGCTTGGCGAGGCCGTCCTGATCGATCGCGATCACCTCGCGGTTCTTCAGGATCGCCAGGCTCGCGTCGTCGATCCCGGTGGACCAGGTGTAGCCGCCGTCGCTGTGCCGGGACTGCGCGGCGGTGCGCAGGTCGGCGCCGGAGATCAGCGGCGCGGCGAGCATGGCGAGGATCGAGGTCTCGGTGCGGGACTCGTCGTCGGTGAAGGGCTTGTGGCAGACGCAGGTGTCGGTGGTGCCCCACAGGCCGTAGACGTCCTGCCAGCCGGTGAACATCATGTCCAGGTCGTTCCAGCTGCCCGGGCGGACGTTGCCCGGGTACTGCAGCGCGGTCTGCAACTGCCCGTTCCAGAGCACCCCGTCGAGCTCGCTGTCCCGGTCGCCGCCGATCCGGCAGAGGTTGGCGACCTGGCCGCACCAGACGCCGGTGGGCGCGTAGCCGGGGGCGTGGAACGGAGCCGTCCCGGCGGCCTGGACCACCGGGTCCGTGCGGGCCGGGTCGTCGGCGGCGAGCAGGTACGGGACGCCGGTGTGGGCGGGCTGGGCGGAGACGCTGAGGGTGACCTTGGGCCTGCCCTGGGTGGCGGAGGCGGCGTCCAGGGCACGCTGGAAGGTCTGCACCCGGGCGTAGACCGAGCGGGTCAGCTCCTTGCCCTCGCCCTGGGTGTAGTAGTTGTGCCCGTCCGGGCCGACGATCTGCGGGCCGTACGGGCAGTCGTCGTACTTGACGAAGTCGACGCCCCAGGAGACGAAGTCGGCCGCGTCGGTGGACTCGTGGCCGAGGCTGCCGGGGTGCATCTGGCAGGTGAGGTAGGTGTCGGTGGCGTAGAGGCCGAACTTCATGCCCTTGCCGTGCGCGTAGCGGGCCAGGTACTCGATGCCGTTGACGCTGCGCCCGTCCACGGTCTGCGCGGGGAAGTGGTCGGGGCGGGGGATCAGGTGGCCGGAGGTGGGGTCGTTGCCGGTGCCGTCGGTGCCGCTGACCGGGTTCCCGGCGTTGTCGTACAGCTGCATGCCGCCGTCGGCGTTGCGGACCAGGTCCGTGCTCTGGCCGTCGCGGTGCCAGAGCGACCAGCCGTCGTCGATGGTGACGGTGTCGTACCCGGCCGCCACCAGGCCGTTCGCGGCCATGAAGTCGATGGTCTGGACGACCTGCTCCTGGGTGACCTCGGTGCCGAGGGAGTTCCAGGAGTTCCAGCCCATGGGCGGGGTCAGGGCGTTGCCGTTGCCGAGCGCGGCGGCCGGCGCGGCCGTGCCGAGGCCGACGGCTCCCAGTCCGGCGGTGGCGAGGGCGAGGGACAGGAGGGATGCCGCGAGACGGCGGCGGGTTCGGCGCATGTGCGCACTCCTGAGGATGTGGGGGGACCGGTTGGTCGGGAAAGCTCATGGG
>NZ_JBIVVI010000163.1:0-10685 GCF_044757675.1 Kitasatospora sp. NPDC091257 | reverse complement strand
AGTTCGACCTCACGCTGTCCGCCTACGAGGACCGCGCCGACGGCTGCTTCCACTGCGTCTTCAAGTACAACTCGGACCTCTTCGAGCCCGCCACCGTCCAGCGGCTGGCCGCGCACTACCGCAACCTGCTGGACGCCATGACCCGCGCAGCCGAGGACGAGCCGGTCGGACGGCTGCGGATGCTCGGTGACGCCGAACGGCGGGAGATCCTCACCGGATTCAGCGGCGCCGACCGCCGGATCGAACACGACACCCCGGTGCCCGAGCTGATCGCCAAGGCCGCCGCCGAACGGCCCGAGGCCGTCGCGGTGGTCGCGCCCGGCCGGGACGGCGTCCGCCGGCTGACCTACGGCGAACTGGAGCGCCAGGCCCAGCGCACCGCCGTGAGACTGCGCGAACTCGGCGTCGGCGAGGGCTCGGTGGTCGCGGTCTGCCTGGACAAGTCGCCCGAGCTGATCACCACCCTGCTGGGGATCTGGCGGGCCGGCGCCGCCTACCTGCCGCTCGACCCCGGGCACCCGGCCGACCGGCTCGCCCACCAGGTGACGGACGCCGGAGCGGCGCTGGTGGTGGTCGACCAGCGGCGCCCGCTCCCCGCCGACCTGCCCGCCGAGCCGGTCACCCTGGAGGAGCTGGACCGGCCGGTCCTGGGGGGCGCCGTGCCGCTGCCCGCCGCCGACCCGGACCGGCCCGCCTACCTGATCCACACCTCGGGCTCCACCGGCCGGCCGAAGGGAGTCCGGGTCGACCACCGGAACCTGGCCGCCGTCACCGCCGGCTGGCGCGCCGAGTACCGGCTGGACACCGAGGTCCGGGTGCACCTCCAGATGGCCGGCACCGCCTTCGACGTCTTCTCCGGGGACTTCGCCCGGGCGCTCAGCACCGGCGGGACCCTCGTCCTGGTCGACCGCGAGCTGCTCTTCGACACCGCCCGGCTGTACCGGGTGATGCGCGAGGAGGCCGTGGACGGCGGCGAGTTCGTGCCCGCCGTGGCCCGCGGGCTGCTGGCCCACTGCGAGCGCGAGGGCCTGACGCTGGACTTCCTGCGGCTGCTGATCGTCGGCTCCGACTCCTGGAAGGCCGCCGAGCACCAGCGGGTGCGCGCCCTGTGCGGCCCGCGGACCCGGCTGGTCAACTCCTACGGGCTGACCGAGGCCAGCGTCGACAGCACCTACTACGAGGGCGCGACCGAGCAGCTGGAACCCGGTCGGATGGTGCCGATCGGCCGGCCGTTCCCGAACAGCACGGTGTACGTCCTGGACCCGTACGGCGAGCCCGTCCCGGTGGGCGTGCCCGGCGAGCTGTGGATCGGCGGCGCGGGCGTCGCGGCCGGCTACCCCAACGACCCGGAGCAGACCGCCCGGCGCTTCGTCACCCTGGAGCTCGACGGCGCACCCGCGCGGCTCTACCGCACCGGCGACCTCGGCCACTGGGACACCGCCGGCACCCTGCACCTGCTCGGCCGCATCGACAACCAGGTCAAGGTCCGCGGCCACCGGATCGAGCTCGGCGAGATCGAGGCCCACCTCACCGCCCGTCCGGAACTCGCCCAGGCCTGCGTGGCGGTCCGCCAGGACGCCCGGGGCGAGGCCGCCCTCGCCGCCTACGTGGTGCCCGCCGAGGGCACCGTGCTGGACCGCCGCGAGCTGCGCCGCCACCTGGCCGAGCACCTGCCCACCGTGATGATCCCCTCCTACCTCACCGAACTGCCCGCCCTGCCGCTCACCCCGAACGGCAAGGTGGACCTCGCGGCCCTGCCCGAGCCGAAGGCCGACACCGCCGGGGCCCAGCACGAACCGCCCGTCACGCTCTACGAGACGAGGGTCGCCGAGCACTGGCAGAACCTGCTCGGCCTGGACGAAGTCGGCCTCCAGCACGACTTCTTCGAACTCGGCGGCAGCTCGATCCGGCTCATCGAGCTGATCCACCACCTGCAGAGCGAGTTCAACATCAGCATCCCGGTCGGCCTGCTGTTCAAGGTCACCACCCTGCACGGCATGGCCCGCACCGTCGAGCAGATCATCACCGGCGAGGTGGCCGGCGGCGAACCCTACCTCTGGTTCAACGCCGCCGCGCCCGAGGACCGCACGGTCTTCTGCTTCCCGCCGGCCGGCGGCCACGGGCTGGTCTACCGGCAGCTCGCCGCGCACCTGCCGGAGCACCGGATCGCCTCCTTCAACTACCTGACCGGCGACGACAAGGCCGCCCGCTACGCGGACCTGGTCGAGGAGCTGCACCCCGCCGGGCCGTACGTCCTGCTCGGCTATTCGCTCGGCGGCAACCTCGCCTTCGAGGTGGCCAAGGAGCTGGAGCGGCGCGGACGCACGGTGGCCTCGGTGCTGCTGGTGGACGCCTACCGGGTCACCGAGGCCTTCGACCTCGGCGAGGAGCACCTGGCCGTCTTCGAACGCGAACTCCACGAGCACCTGCACCGCCACACCGGCTCGCGGATCGTCGCCCGGGAGACCATCGAACAGGCCAGGGACTACCTGGAGTTCAGCAGCCGGACGCCCAACACGGGAACCGTCAGGGCCCAGTTGGACGTGGTCTGCGAACGCGACCGGCTCTCCGTGCACGTGGGCGGCGAACCGGGCGCCTGGCACGGCGCCTCCACCACGGGCACCGCGGTGTACGTCGGGCACGGCGCCCACGCCGAGATGCTCGACGGGGACTTCGCCGCCCGCAACGCCGAACTGGCCGGCGCCATCCTGGCCGGGGGCACCGCCGATGTCCTCGGCTGACCGCGGGCCGGACTGGTCCACCAGGGAACGGGCCGCCGGCGGCCCGCCCCGGGTGATCGTGATCGGGGCCGGCCTGGCCGGCCTCGCCACCGGCTGCTACGCGCAGATGAGCGGCCTGGAGACCCGGATCTTCGAGAAGCACGTGCTGCCCGGCGGCTGCTGCACCGCGTGGTCCCGGCACGGCTACCTGTTCGACTACTGCATCGACTGGCTGATCGGCACCGCCGAGGGCACCGGAGCGCACCAGGTCTGGAGCGAACTCGGCGCCCTGGACGGCAAGTCGGTGACCCGCTTCGACACCTTCAACCGGGTGGTCGACGAACACGGCCGGGCCGTCACCTTCTACGGCGACCCGGACCGGCTGGAGGCCCACCTGCTGGCCCTCGCGCCCGGCGACGCCAAGCCGATCCGGGCCTTCTGCCGGGACCTGCGCCGCTACGCCGCGATCGAGCTCCCCTGGGACCTCACCCCGCCGCCGCTGCGCACCACGGCGGAACGGCTGCGCACCCTGCGCACCGTCCTGCCCGCGTTCCGGCTGTTCTGGCGCACCGCGACCACCCCGATGAGCGGCTTCGCCGAGCGGTTCCAGGACCCGCTGCTGCGGCGGGCCTTCCCCAACATGTTCCTCCAGGAGCCCGAGGGCTTCCCGCTGCTGCCGTACCTGTACACCCTGGCGGCCGCCCACAACGGCAACGCTGGGTTCCCGGAGGGCGGTTCGCTCGGGCTGGCCCGCTCGGTGGAGGAGCGCTACACCTCGCTCGGCGGGGTGATCGGCTACCGCTGCCGGGTGGAGCGCATCCTGATCGAGGACGGACGCGCGATCGGAGTGGAACTCAAGGACGGCTCCCGGCACTTCGCCGACCACGTGGTGGCCGCCTGCGACGGTCCGACGGTGCTCGACCGGCTGCTGGAGGGCCGGTACTCCAGCCCCGCCACCGAGAAGCTGTACGGCGAACTGCTCGACAAGCCGGGCAACCTGTACCCGGCCGTGGTCTCCGCCTTCGTCGGCGTCGACGGCCCGCTGCCCGAGGGCGAACCGCACAGCACCACCTACCTGCTGTCGCCCGAGGACGGTGCGCGACTGCCCGGCTCGCTCCAGCGCAGCCTGGTGGTGCAGCTGCGCTCCACCTACGCGGACGGCTTCGCCCCGCCCGGCAAGTCGGTGCTGCACTGCACCTACTTCAGCGACTACCGCTCCTGGAAGGACCTGCGGAGCAGCGACCGCCGGGCCTACCGGGCGCGCAAGCAGGAAGTCGCCGCGTTCGTCCGGGAGTTCCTGGAGCGGACCTACCCCGAGCTCGGCCCGCGGATCGAACTCGTCGACGTGGCGTCGCCGGTGACCACCGAGCGGTTCACCGGCAACACCTACGGCAGCATCCTCGCCTGGCAGGCCTTCTCCGAGGCCGAGGACGCCGCCAACCGGCTGGTCAACCGGGACCGGATGCGGCTGCCCGGGCTGAGCGGCTTCTCCATGGCGGGCCAGTGGACCTCGCTCGGCGGGCTGATCCGGGCCGCCACCAGCGGACGGTTCGCCGCGCAGTACCTCTGCCAGGAGCTCGGCCGGCCGTTCCGGGCCTGGCCGAGCGACAACCGGGAACCCTGGCACGCGGGCAAGTGGGGCCGGCTGCCGCAACTCGGCCGGGCCACCGTGGGAGCGCCGGAAGTGGGAGTGGCGGAGTGAGCGGGACGACGACCGGCGGCCGGCAGAGCATGGTCATCATCGGCGGAGGGCTCGGTGGCCTGTCCACCGGCTGCTTCGCGCGGATGAACGGCTACCGCACCCGGATCCTGGAGATGCACGAGATCCCCGGCGGCTGCTGCACCGGCTGGGACCGCGGGGAGTTCACCTTCGACTGCTGCATCAGCTGGCTGCTGGGCAGCGGCCCCGGCAACGAGATGCACCAGATCTGGCTCGAACTCGGCGCGTTGCAGGGCAAGCGGATGCGCAACTTCGACGTCTTCAACGTGGTGCGGACCCGGGACGGCGGGGCGGTCTACTTCTACTCCGACCCCGACCGGCTGGAGGCCCACCTGCTGGAACTGGCCCCGGAGGACGCCCGGCAGATCCGGCAGTTCTGCGCGGGGCTGCGCAAGTTCCGTCTGGCGTTGGCCCGTTACCCCTTCCTCAAGCCGGTCGGGCTGATGGGCCGGTGGGAGCGGACGCGGATGCTCGCCTCCTTCCTGCCGTACTTCAACGTGATCCGGCGCTCGATCACGGTGCTGATGAGCGACTACTCGGCGAAGTTCAGGAGCCCGCTGCTGCGCGAGGCCTTCAACTTCATCCTGTACGAGAAGCACCCCAACTTCCCGGTGCTGCCCAACTACTTCCAGCTCGCCTGCCACGCCGGCCAGTCGGCCGGGGTGCCGGAGGGCGGCTCGCTGGGGCTGGCCAACTCGATCGAGCAGCGCTACCTGCGGCTGGGCGGCGAGATCACGTACAACACCAAGGTCACCGAGGTCCTGATCGAGGGCGACCGGGCGGTGGGGGTGCGGCTGAGCGACGGCCAGGAGGTGCGGGCCGACATCGTGGTGGCCGCCTGCGACGGCCGGACCACCATGATGGACCTGCTCAAGGGCCGCTACCTGAGCGACACCTACCGCCGGCTGTACACCCAGACCATCACCGAGCCGGGCATGGTCTTCCCCGGCTACGTGACCGTCTTCCTCGGCCTGCGCCAGCCCTTCCCGGCCGGGGACCCGTGCACCACCTACCTGCTGGAGGACGAGGTCGCCGAACGGCTCACCGGCATCCGGCACCCGAGCATCAACGTCCAGTTCCGCAGCCGCCACTACCCGGAGCTGTCGCCCGCCGACACCACCGTGGTGTACGCCAGCTACTTCTGCGACATCGAGCCCTGGCGGGAGCTGAGCACCGGGCCGGAGCAGGAGCCCCGGGTGCGGCGCGGCGAGGAACTGCACACCCTGCCGGTCGGCCGGGGGCGGGAGTACCAGCGGCAGAAGCGCCGGGTGCGCGACGCCATCGTCGAGTTCCTGGACGGCCACCACCCCGGGCTCCGGGAGGCGGTGGCCGTCAAGGACGTCTCCACCCCGCTCACCCAGGTCCGCTACACCGGCAACTACAACGGGACGGTGCTGGGCTGGCAGCCCTTCGTGGAGAGCGGCGAGACGCTGGAGGAGGAGGTCAAGCGCAACGGCCCGGGGCTGCCCGGCCTGGCGAACTTCTACCTCTCCGGGGTCTGGGCGACCACCGGCGGACTGATCCGGGCGGCGGCGGCCGGCCGGCACGTCGTCCAGTTCATCTGCCGGGACGACGGCAAGCCCTTCACCGCGGAGGTGGACGACAGCGCACCGCTGCCCACCGTGCTCATCGAACCGGTCGGCCCCGCCGACCGCCAGTTTGGAGTCACCTCGTGAGGATCGAGAAGTGGGTCGTCGGGGAGCACGTGGACGGCGTGCCGGACGTCGAGCGGATGTACCGGAAGGTCGTGGAGGAGCTGGACGTCCGGCTCGCGGCGGACGAGATGCTGCTGCGCACCCGGTACGTCTCGGTCGACCCGTACCTCCAGGGCATCGCGCTGGACACGCCGATCGGCGACCACATGGGCGCGGACTCGATCATGGAGGTGCTGGACGCCGGGCCCGCCGCGCGGTTCGCGGCGGGCGACCTGGTGCAGGGCTTCGGCGGCTGGCGCAGCCACCTGGTCAGCAACGGCGCGCCCAGGCTCTGGCAGACCGGGACGTTCCCGATGGTCTTCCCGGCCTTCCGCCGGCTGGACCCGGCCGACTACGACGAGGACCTGCCGCTGTCCACCGCGCTCGGCATCCTGGGCGGGCCCGGGATGACGGCCTGGGGGACGGTCGAGAAGTTCCTGGACGTGCGCCCCGGGTCGACGGTGCTGGTCGGTGGCGCCTCCGGGGCGGTCGGCTCGCTGGTCGGGCAGCTGGCCAAGCACCGGGGCGCACGGGTGATCGGGACCACGGCGTCGCCGGAGAAGACGGCGCGGCTGTGGGAGCTGGGCTTCGACGGGGTGTTGCTGTACCGCGACGGCGACGCGCCGGAGCGGCTGGAGAAGGAGCTGGCCGAGCTGGCCCCGGGGGGCATCGACCGCTACTTCGACAGCCTCGGCGGGACGCTGACCGACGTGGTCTTCGGCATGCTCGCGGTGGAGAGCCGGGTGGCCGTCTGCTGGCAGTGGGGGAGCCAGGTCGGCGGGGACTGGGCGGGGCCGCGACTGCTGCCGATGATCATGTTCCCGCGCACCACGATCCGGGGCATCTTCTCGCTGGAGTGGTTCACCGAGGAGAACTGGGCCGCCCTGCGGCGGGACCTCGGGGCGCTGGTCCGCAGCGGGGAGCTGACCTACCAGGAGACCGTGCACCGGGGGTTCGACAGCATTCCGGCGGCCTACCGCGGCCTCTACCGGGACCGGTCGGCGAGCAAGGGGAAGGTGCTGGTCGAACTCTGAGCGTGTTCGTTCCAGGACGCCCGCGGGCCCTTCGGAGGATGTGCCGAAGGGCCCCGGCGCGCGGCCGGTGCGGGACGGTCAGTTCAGGGTGAACCAGGTGCTGCGGGACTTCTTCCACTCGGGGTGGGTGAGGTCCTTGGCGGCGGTGGCGTCGTTGTAGAGGTCGGCGGAGCCGTCGTCGGTGATCAGCTGGGCGCGGGCGCCGGGGGCGTCCAGGTCCGGGACGTCCGGGAGGGCCTCCCAGGCGCCGTAGTCGCTGGTCGGCAGGTCGATCAGCTTGGTCGGGGCGGAGCCGGGCTGACCGTTCCAGCGGTAGAGCGCGTACGGGGCGGAGTTGTCCTCGGCGGCCCAGGAACCGGCCACGATCAGGTACTGGCCGAGGTCGTTGCGCCGGATGTCGCGGACGGACAGCCCGCCGAGGTCCAGCTCGATCGGGTCGCCGAAGGTCGCGTGGGCGGCCGAACCGTTCAGCAGGGACGGGAGGTTGGTGACCGGGACGAGCAGCGCCCGGCCGCCGGTGACGGCCGGGGTGAGCGGCGCGCGGAAGCCGATGTAGGCGGTGCTGGTGCTGCCGGGGGCGAACTCCAGGCCCTCGACGTTGAACCCGTCGATCTGCTTGGGCGCCTGGCCGTCGGCGGCACCGGCCGCGAAGCCGTAGCGCTTGCCGTGGGCGTTGTCCCAGCCGATCAGGTCGTCGCGCAGGCCGTGGTAGGAGCCGGCCAGGGACAGCTGGGTGTCGGCGCCGGAGCCGGTGACGGTGGTGGTGAAGACGGTGTGCCGGTCGGGCTTGACCACGCCGTCCTTGTTGTTGCCCAGCGAGCCGGTCCAGTAGACGGTGTTCCCGACCCGGGTGGCGGCCTCGATGTCGATCTCCTTGGAGACGCCGAGGGCCGAGCTGAAGTCCCAGGTGCGGATCGGCGCACCGGAGTTGTCGCGGTCGTACAGGCGCAGGGTGTTGGACTCGTCGTCGCCGACCAGGATGTAGCCGCCGCCCGCGTCCACGGCGGCCGAGGCGTCGCTGGAGCCGGTCAGGTAGCGGCTGGTGGCGGAGGACTGCACGGCGGGGGAGGCCGCGTAGTGCAGGGTGCGGGTGGCGCTCTTGCCGCCGAGGCCGGTGACCTTGACGGTGAGGTCGGCGTAGCCCACGCCCTGGGCGGCGACCGCCAGGGTGCGGGTGCCGCCGGTGCCGGTCACCGTGACGTCGCCGGTGCGGGCCACGGAGCTGCGGGTGGTGGCCGAGGCGGCGACGGTCAGCGCCGAGGCCGCGGCGCCGGACTGGGCGACCGTCACGGTCACGGTCGGGTCGCCGGTGGCGCCGACCGCGCCGGACAGGTATCCGGCCGAGAAGGTGATCGTCGGGGTGCCGTACGAGACCGCGCCGGCCGGGAGGGCGGGCAGGGCGAGCACGGGCACCGCCGCGACGGCGACGGCGAGCGGCAGCAGGCGGCGGAGGGAACGCGACACGGTGGCTACCCTTCGGCAGGTGACGGGAGTTGACGGAGAGTGCAAGCCTGCTGGCGCTCGGCGAACACCGACCCTACGGAGACCCTACGAGCGTGGGCGGGCGGGCGAACAGCGGGCCTCGCGGCGGTGGAGGACCGGGCTCAGCCGGTGATGCCGGCCGCACGCAGGCGGCGGGCGACCGCCTCCCAGTCGGGGGCGACCGGCTCGGTCCGACCGGTGCCGACGCCCTTGTCCTTGAACCCGCTGGAGGTCGAGACACAGACCACCGGGCCCTCGGCGAGGTCCGGCTCGCCGAGGCTGCGCAGCCCCGCCAGGCCGGCCGCCGAGGACAGCTCCGTCCAGAGCCCGGCCCGGGCCAGCTCCCGCTGGGCGTCGGCGAGTTGAGCGTCGTCCAGGGTCAGCGCCCGGCCGCCGCTCTCCCGGACGGCGAGCACGCCCCGGTAGCCGCTGACCGGGGAGGCGATCGCGTACGCGTCGCTCGGACCGACCGTCACCCGGGCGGCCGGCAGGCCCTCGGCGATCGCCAGGGCGAGCGGCCCGGAGGCGGCCGTCTCGCAGGAGTGGATGCGCGGAACGCGGTCGGTCAGGCCCAGCCGGCGCAGCTCGGTGAAGCCCTTCCATACGCCGAACAGCAGCTCGCCGTAGCCGGTCGGGACGAACACCGCGCTCGGCAGGCCGACGTCCTGGAAGATCTCGTACGCGACGGTCTTGTAGCCCTCGGGGCCGTACGCGTGCCCGGTGTGGGTGGTGGTCAGGTTGCTGACCGGGTGCAGACCCAGCCGGTCGACCGCCTGGCGCAGCAGTGGCCAGCGGGCCTCCCACGGCACCGGGAGCACCACCGCGCCGTAGGCGTTGAGGAAGGTGTCGACGTTCGGCGGCAGGTCCGGGCCGGTGAACACCACGCAGCGCAGTCCGGCGCGGGCGGCGTAGGCGGCGGCCGAGGCGCCGTGGTTGCCGGAGGAGGCGACCGCGAGGCCCGGCGCGCCGACGCCCACGGCCGCGCTGGTGGTGCAGCGGTTCAGCCGGTCCTTGTGGCTCCACGTGGGGTTGCGGGACTCGTCCTTGACGTACACCCCGGGCTCGATCTCCACCGTCGGGGTGGCGCCCTCGCCCAGACCCGGTGCGAGCAGCGGGGGCAGCAGCGGAGCCCAGCGCTCCAGGCCGCCGCGCACCGGGGCGGGGGCGAACAGGCCCGCCGGGTCGGCCTTGTCGTAGGCGTAGTCGACCTCGACGGGGTAGGAGACGTCCTCGGTGCCGGTGCGCGGGCAGCCGGCGGTGAGCGGGGGCCAGAGCGGGTAGTCGAGGGCGGGGTCGCCGAGGGAGCGCTGGCCTGTCGCGAGGGAGTCTTCTGTTGGCATGCCAGGAGACTAACCGGGCGGCCGCCGTGCGGTCCGGCGGTTGGCGGGCCGCGGCGGAAACCCGTTCGTGGCGGTACCGGTTCCGGCCGTTCGGGGGAGGAGTCAGCCCTGGCGGATCGCCGAGATGTCGAACTCCAGGACGACCTTGTCACCGACCAGGACGCCGCCGCCCTCCAGTGCCGCGTTCCAGGTGACGCCGTACTCCTTGCGGCTGATGGTGACCGAGCCCTCCAGGCCCACCCGCAGGTTGCCGTACGGGTCGACGACGTTGCCGGTGTACTCGAAGTCGATGGTGACCGGGCGGGTGGTGTCCTTGATGGTCAGGTCCCCGGTGACCCGGTAGTCGGTGCCGGAGCGCACCTCGACCGCGGTGGAGCGGAAGGTGATGTCGGGGAAGTTCGGCGCGTCCAGGAAGTCGTTGGTGCGCAGGTGCTGGTCGCGCTGCTCCACGCCGGTGTCGATGCTCTCGGCCTTGATCACCACCTGGCCGGAGGAACTGGACGGGTCGCCGCCGTCGAGGTGGGCGGTGCCCTCGAACCGGTGGAACGCGCCGCGGACCTTGGTCACCATGGCGTGGCGGGCGACGAAGCCGATCCGGGTGTGGGTGGGATCGAGGACGTAGTCGCCGGTGAGCTCGGAGAGGTTGGCGGTCATGGTCGGCATGCCTCCTGGTGCGGGGCCCGGGTCTCGGCCCG
>NZ_JBIVVI010000162.1:0-10686 GCF_044757675.1 Kitasatospora sp. NPDC091257 | reverse complement strand
GGGGCCGGTGGGGCTCGCAGGCCGCTGGGATACCTCCAACTCGGCGGCCAGGAAGAGTACGTGCCCCTTCTGACCCCCTGTACAACTGAGCGCCCACCCGCGCGCCCGGTGCGGTGGCCGGGGCGCGCAGGTGGGCGCTGAGGGTGGGACGGCTGGGCGGTCGGGCGCGGGGCGGCGCGTCGTCAGCGGGCCAGCAGGGGGAGCGGGGCTCCGGTGCGGGCGGGCAGTTCGAGGCGGGTGAGCAGGGCGGAGGGCGAGACCTCGATCACCCGGCAGCCGGCCCGGTGGCGGCAGTGGCGGGCGACGGAGCCGTGCCGCAGGCGGTCCAGGCGGCGGCGGGTGGCGGCGCCGAGGACGAGCAGGTCCTCCGGGCCGGTGACGGCGCCGACCAGGGCGGGGCCGGGTTCGGCGTTGACCACCAGCGGGTGGATGACCAGGCCGGACGGGTAGCCGCCGTAGGCCTGTTCGAAGGCGATGTCGAGGCGCCGGCGGGCGGCGTGCTCCAGTTCGGAGGGCGGGCGCCGGCCGTCCCGCTCGATCGCGGTCCAGGCGGCGACGGGCACCAGCATCGCTTCGTGCCGGGCGGCTTCGCCGACGGCGTGGTAGAGGGCGGCCAGACTGCTCAGTGACCCGCTCAGGCCGACGATCACTCGGGTGGTCCCGGTCATGGCCGTTCGCCTCCGTCTCTCCGGCGGCTCTCTCCATCGGGCTCCGCCGGTTCGGCACTCCTTGCTTCGGATGATTCAAGTGAACCCCGGAACGGACGCCTCCGTACCGCCGCTGACACCACCATGACGCAGGTCGCACACATCTTGACGGCCTTCTGACAGGGCCGTCGGCGGCGGTGCGGCGGGATTTCCCGGCCGGTGTCTCCCGGCCGGTGTCTCAGCCCAGCCCCGGGACGAACTGGATCAGCAGGTCGATCGCCTTGATGCCAAGGAACGGCAGCACCAGCCCGCCCAGTCCGTACACCCGCAGGTTGCGCCGGAGCAGGTCGGTCGCGGAGGCCGGCTGGTAGCGCACGCCGCGCAGGGCGAGCGGGATCAGGGCGACGATGATCAGCGCGTTGAAGATGATCGCGGAGGCGATCGCCGAGGTGGGGCTGTGCAGTTCCATGATGTTGAGGTGGTGCAGCCCGGGGTAGGCGTTCGCGAACATCGCGGGGATGATCGCGAAGAACTTGGCCACGTCGTTGGTGATCGAGAAGGTGGTCAACGCGCCTCGGGTGATGAGGAGTTGCTTGCCCACCCGGATGATCTCGATCAGCTTCGCCGGGTTGGAGTCGAGGTCGACCATGTTGCCGGCCTCCTTGGCGGCCGGGGTGCCGGAGTTCATCGCGACACCGACGTCGGCCTGGGCGAGCGCGGGGGCGTCGTTGGTGCCGTCGCCGGTCATCGCGACCATGTTCCCGGCGGCCTGCTCGCGCCGCAGGTGGGCGAGCTTGTCCTCCGGGGTGGCCTCGGCGAGGAAGTCGTCCACCCCGGCCTCGTCGGCGATGGCCCGCGCGGTCAGCGGGTTGTCCCCGGTGACCATGACCGTACGGATGCCCATCCGCCGCAGCTCGGCGAAGCGTTCGGCGATGCCCTCCTTCACCACGTCCTTGAGCTCGACGACGCCCAACGCCCGTGCGCCGTGCCGGTCGTGGACGGCGACCAGCAGCGGGGTGCCGCCGGACCCGGCGATCCGGTCCACCAGCGGCTTGGCCTCCATCGGCAGCCGTCCGCCGGAGTTCACCACCCAGCGGGCGACGGCGCTCGCGGCGCCCTTGCGGATCAGGCAGGTGGTGCCGTCCGGCCAGGTGAGGTCCACGCCGCTCATCCGGCTGTGCGCGGTGAACGGCACGGGCCGCTGTTCGCCGAGTTCGCCGGGGGAGCGCGGCGGCACCCAGTACTGACGGTTGGTCAGTTCGACCAGTGACCGCCCCTCCGGCGTCCCGTCCGCGACTGAGGCCAACTGGGCGGCCTCGGCGAGCTGTTCGGTGGTCGCGCCGGGCAGCGGGTGCAGGGCGACGGCCCGGCGGTTGCCGTGGGTGATGGTGCCGGTCTTGTCGAGCAGCAGCACGTCCACGTCCCCGGCGGCCTCCACCGCCCGGCCGGAGAGCGCGACCACGTTGCGCTGCACCAGCCGGTCCATGCCGGCGATGCCGATGGCGGAGAGCAGGGCGCCGATGGTGGTCGGGATGAGGGCGACCATCAACGCGACCAGCACGACGGTGGTTTGCGGCGCGTGGGCGTAGATGGCCATCGGCTGGAGCGACACGACGGACAGCAGGAAGACGATGGTCAGCGAGGCCAGCAGGATGTTGAGCGCGACCTCGTTCGGCGTCTTCTGCCGGTCGGCGCCCTCGACCAGGGCGATCATCCGGTCCAGGAAGCTCTGCCCGGGCCGCGAGGTGACCCGGACGACCAGGTGGTCGGAGAGGACCTTCGTCCCGCCGGTGACGCCGGTGCGGTCGCCGCCGGACTCCCGGACCACCGGCGCGGACTCCCCGGTGATCGCGGACTCGTCGACGGCGGCGACGCCTTCGACCACCTCGCCGTCCCGCGGGATCACCTCGCCGGCCGGCACGAGGACGATGTCGTGCAGCAGCAACTGCTCGGCGGGAACGACCTCGTGGCGCAGGTCGCGGGTGCCGACCCGCCAGTGCGGCAGCCGTCGCGCCGTGGTGGTGGACCGGGCGCGGCGCAGCGATTCGGCCTGTGCCTTGCCGCGGCTCTCCGCGACGGCCTCGGCCAGGTTGGCGAACAGCACGGTCAGCCAGAGCCAGAAGGAGATCACCCAGGCGAAGACGCTCGGGTGGAGGACGGCGCTGACGGTGGTGAGCGCGGAGCCGCACTCGACCACCAGCATCACCGGGTTGCGCGTCATGGTGCGCGGGTGGAGCTTGCGGACGGCGGCGGGCAGTGCCTCGGCCAGCTGGCGGCGGGTGATCAGCCGGCGGCGGGCGCCCGGCGAGGTGGGCCGGTGGCCGGGCTGCGGTCCGGGCGCACGGTCCGGGCGCTGGAACAGGTTCTGCTGGTCGGTGGTGTCCGGGGTGGTGAGGGCCGAACGGCGCATCGTCTCGGGGACCTTCCGGGCCGCCCGGTCGGATGGGGCGGCGGTTCGGTGGGGCTGCGGGGACGGCGGACAGCCCACCACCGGAGCACCGGGGGACATGCCGTCCTTGACAGACTCCTGACACCGCGGACGGGCCGCCGCAGGGCCACTGTCAGGAGGGCGTCAAGGACCGGGCCCGGGACGTACGTCCTGCGTCAAGGACGGGTGCGGTCGGTGTGCGGAGGGTCTCCACTGGAGGTGTCCGGCCGTACGGGCCGCCGCTGGAAGGGACCTGCCATGACCACTGTCACCGCCGTCATCGACGTCGACGAGCCGCTGGAGCGGACGGTCCGCCCGGTGCCCGTCGCCTGGCGCCGGGACCGCCCCGAGCCGCCGGAACCGGCCCCGGCGGCCGACCGGGAACGCACCCGTCCGGCGCACTGCCGGTTCGCGATGCACTACGAGGACTGACACCCGGACCGACACCCGCCGGAGCACCCCGTCGCCCACGCGCCCGCCCACAGGAGTAGCCGCCATGACCCAGCTCGTCGCCCGGCCCGTCACCGCCTCCGCCTCCGTCACCGCCTCCGTCACCACCTCCGCCTCCGTCACCACCTCCGCCGATGCGCTCGGCGGCCCCTGGCCGGCCTCGGCGCGGCCCGGCCAGGGAGGCGAGGTGCTGGTCGGCGGCGTGGGACTGGCGGAGGCCGCCGAGCGGTTCGGCACCCCGCTGTACGTGCTGGACGAGGCCGAGGTCCGGGGCCGGGCCCGGGCCTACCGGCGGGCGCTGCCGCACGCCGAGGTGCTGTACGCGGCCAAGGCCTTCCTGTGCAGCGCGATGGCCGACTGGGTGGAGCAGGAGGGGCTGGGACTCGACGTCTGCTCGTCGGGTGAGCTCTGGCTGGCCGTCTCGGCCGGCTTCCCGGCGCAGCGGATCCTGCTGCACGGCAACGCCAAGTCCCCGGAGGAGCTGCGGCTGGCGCGGCGGCTGCGGGTCGGGCGGATCGTGATCGACGGCCCGGCGGAGATCGCCCGGCTGGCCGCGCTGGTGGCGGCCGACACGCCGCAGAAGGTGCTGGTCCGGGTGGTTCCCGGGATCGCCGCCGGGCACCACGCGGCGGTGCGCACCGGGGTCGGCGGGCAGAAGTTCGGTTTCCCGATCGAGGGCGGTGACGCGGCGGACGCCGTCGCCCGGGTGCTCGACCAGCCGGGCCTCGAACTGGCGGGCCTGCACTGCCACCTGGGCTCGCAGATCACCTCGGTCGAGCCGTACCTGCTCGCGGTGGACGCGCTGGTGCGGCTGCTCGCCGAGGTGCGGGAGCGGCACGGCGTGGAGCTGCCGGAGCTGGACCTCGGCGGCGGCCACGGCATCCGCTACCTGGCGGGGGACGAGGCGCTGGACCTCGCCGAGTTCGCGGTGCGGGTGACCGACCGGCTGGCGGTGCGCTGCGCGGAGGCCGGGCTGGAGGTGCCCCGGCTGATCGTCGAACCCGGTCGCGCCGTGGCCGGTCCGGCCGCGGTGGCCGTGTACCGGGTGCTGTCCGTCAAGCACTCGGCCGACGGCCGCTGCTTCGTCGCGGTGGACGGCGGCATGAGCGACAACCCGCGCCCGGCGCTGTACGGATCGCCGTACGCGGTGCGGCTGGTCGGCCGCCGTTCGGAGGCGGCGGAGGCGAGGGTGGACGTGGTGGGCCGTCACTGCGAGGCCGGGGACGTGCTGGTGCGGGACGCGGCACTGCCCGCCGACCTGCGCCCGGGCGACCTGCTGGCGATGCCGGCGGCCGGTGCGTACCAGCTGTCGATGGCGTCCGGCTACAACCTGGTCGGCCGCCCGGCCGTGGTGGCGGTGAAGGACGGCCGGGCGCGGCTGCTGATCCGGCGGGAGACGGTCGAGGACTTCCGCCTGCGCGAGGTCGGGCGCTGAGGGCGGTCGGCGGTGGCGCGGGGACGTCGGCCCGGCCGACTTCCCGCGCGGAAAAACCAGGTGGGAGGCCCTGACCGCCGTTGATAGGGTCCCGCCCCGTGACGAACTGGCGCGAGATCCATGAGAACGACTGTGCACTCCCCCCGGGGCGCGGGCTGGACGACCTGACCGCGGAGCTGGCGGAGGCTCTGGGGAGCCCGGACCCCGAAATCAGGGACGGTTACCCGTACGCGGTGCTGGACGCCTGGATACGGAGCGGGGTGATCGACGGCGAGCGGTGTCTGGCGCTCGGTGACCTGATGGCGGAGCGCTTCACCGATCCGCGGATCGAGGCGCGGACCTTCGCCCCGCTCGTCCTGAGGATGATCGTGAACCGGGGCGGTGCCAGGCCCGGGTGGCTCGACGCGTTCGCCGCCTGGTACCGCGCGGAGGCCGACCTGCGGGGCCGTGACGACACGCTCGGCTGGCTGCACGCGATGGCGCACGGCGCGGACCTGCTGGGGGCCTTCGGCCTGCGGCCCGAGGTCGATCCCGGACCGCTGCTCGTGCTCGCCGCCGAGCGCCTGCTCGCCCCGACGGGGTACCTGTTCGCGGAGCGGGAGGACGACCGGCTCGCCAAGGCCGTGGCCCTCGTCCTCACCCGCCCCGACCTGACGCCGGAGCGGTCGACCGCCTGGCTGGCACCGATCGCCGAGGCCCTCGCCCCGTACGAGTACGGGCCGATGCCGGTCTGGGCCTCCAACACCGTCCGCACCCTGCGGGCCCTGTATCTGCTGGCGGACCTCGGGGTCTGCGCGGAGCGCGGCGGCCGCCCCGTCCGGCTCGCCCACGGCGAGGTGGTGAAGGCCGGGGTGGCCGAGGTGCTGCGCCTGCCGCTCCGATAGGCCGGGGACGGGATCCCCACCCGGTCCAAGGGCGCCGAACGTTCCCCAATGTGACTGAACAGGACCGCTTCTGTCGGTTTGTCATCCCTGACGCATGAGGTAATTGATGCGAACTCGACCATTTGTGGCGGGCCGCTGTTAGGCTGCGCGACTGAATACGAACTCTCCACGATGTAAAAGGACTTGGAAGAGAGGGTGAAGGATCGCTCCTTCGCCGCCGCCGCCGACACCCGAGGAGCCACGTGAGACCCGAAGACGTCCCCCTGTTGTTCCAGGAGTTGGCCCGCGAGTTCGCGGACGTGACCGACATGTCGGTGGCGGCGACCGGTTCCCTCGCCCGCGGCGACCACCGCACCGGGCCGAGCGGAGACGTCGTCTCCAACCTCGACCTGGTCCACGTCGTGGCCGAGGACGCGGACGTGCCGGAAGTCCGCGACGTGGTGGGGCGGAGGATGCGGCGGATCTCCGACACCTTCCGGATCGAGACGACGTCCGTCATCGCCAGGCTCCCGGCGTTCCGGCTGGCCGGCCACGCCCACTACCGGATCAGCATGAGGCCCGAGTGGTTCTGCGACGGCCTCGCACTCGGCCCGGAGGGCTTCGACCTGCCGGGCCGCGACGACGGCGACCCGCACGGGGCACTGGCCTGGATGATGCAGCCCGTCCCCTACTACCTGGCGAAGGCGACGGCCGTGGACCCGACGACCAACCTCGCCAAGGCCCGCAGGGCCGCGACGCGGCTGGCCGACCGGTTCGATCTCAAGGAGGTGCGCGACGGCCTCGACGACCTCCCGCACGCCCTGCGCGCCCTGATCGCCGAGCGCCGCATCACCCCGCTCGAATCCACCGCGCGCTACCTCGCCACCCCCACCCACCCCGCCGTCGCGCAGCTCGTCCGCGACGCGGTCTTCGTCGAGAGCATGGGCCTGTCGTCCGCCGACTCGATGGTCGTCCTGCTGCCGTCCGCCCCGAACTGACCACCACCGGAGAGCACCCCATGTCCACCCGGCAGCACGTGGAGATCCTGCCCCCGCACCCCTTGCGGGCCGGCTACGACAGGTCCTTGGAGCGCGGGTCGATAGCCGACGACTTCCAACGGCGCCTGGAGCCCGCCAACTTCAACCCGGGCTACCTCGGCGCCCTGACCGAGCGGGTCGAACTGGCCCTGGGCCGGGACCCGGCGGACGAGACCATGCGCTGGCGCCTGGCGTTCCTGCTGCTCCAGAACAACGCCACCGCGGCCGCCGTCGAACGGGCCGAGGACCTGCTCGCCGGAGCCGTCCTCCCGCAGAGCCGGCGCCTCGCCCACCTGGTGGCGGGGATCCGGAGCCGGGCCGGCCTGCCGCGCACCGGACGTGGCGTCCGGCGGGTCAACTGGTCGATCAACAACCGCTGTCCGATGTCCTGCCAGGGCTGCTACAACCCGTTCGCCGCGGAGCAGATCGACCTGGCCCAGGCGGACCGGATCATCGCGAAGCTGGCCGCGCACGGGACCACCGACCTGGTACTGGCGGGCGGCGACCCGCTGCTGTGGCCGCCGATCTTCGACGTGGTCGACCACGCGATCGCCGCCGGCCTCAAGGTCGGCCTCGACACCACCGGCTACACGCTCACCGCCGAGAAGCTCGACCGCCTCCGCGGCCTGTCCTCGCTGCGGCTGCCGCTGGACGCCGTCACCGCGGACGTGCAGCGGGCGTTCCGCCGCAGCCCGGACGCCGACCTCCTCCGGGCGCTGCTGGAATCTCTCGCGCTGTGCGACGCCGAGGGCTTCGACCGGGTGCGGGTGCACACCGTGGCGAGTGCCGAGAACCTCCACCAACTGCCGGAGCTCGCCGCCGAGATCATGTCCCACCCTTCGGTCGCCCAGTGGGTGATCTTCCAGTGGTGGGGCCGGCGGGCGTCGCCGGCCACGGTCCGCAGGCTCGGGGTGGCGGTCGAGGACGTCCGCGCGGTCGTGGACGGGATCCGGCGCGACCACCCCGGCCGGGAGATCCACCTCGCGGAGAGCAGCGAGCGGGAGCTGCTGAACTGGATGATCCAGTCGAGCGGGCAGGTCGTCACCTTCGGGTCGGGCGCGGAGGAGGAGTTCATCCTGGGCAACCTCCTGACCGACGAGGTCGAGGAGATCCTGACCCACCCGATCCTGGACTTCGAGGCCATGTCCCGCGGGATCCCGGTCACCCCGGGAACCGCGTTCGGCCCCTCGGGTGCCGTGCGGGGCTGACGGACCCGGCCGATGCCGCCTCCGGCACCCCGTTCCGGCGTCCGCTCCGACGCCTCGGCGACGTCCTCTCCGATAACAGAACGGTTGCGGAGCCCGCCCTTCCCCTCTTCAGGTCTTGACGGCACGGGGAGGGCGGGCGTTTGCTGTGTCCGCTCGTTCGAACCTGTTTGGTTCTGGTCTGTTTTGTGTGTTTGAACGTTCAAAACAACCCGAGCGACCCCCGCCGCACCTGTCACACCCCTCCAAATCCCCTACGCACCACAGCCTTCCGGCGCCACCCCACCGAGAGGAATGCAATGTCACACCTTTCTCGTCGCGACCTTCTCCGCGCCTCCGGAGCCGGCCTGCTGGCCGTCGCCGCCGGCGGCACCCTCGCGGCCTGCGGCGGCGGCTCCGGCTCGGGAGGCGCCGCCGGCGGGGACGCCGACACCGGCACGATCACCGTCTGGTCCTGGGCCACCGCGGCCGAGGCCCTGCGCGGCATCGTCCCGGCCTTCGAGAAGGACAACCCGGGGATCAAGGTCGACGTCCAGGACATCGGCGAGCCCGCCATCTGGGACAAGATCACCGTCGGTCTGGCGGCCGGCGGCCAGGGCCTCGGCGACGTCCTCCACATCGGCTGTGACTACCTGCCCGGCTACCAGGAGAAGTTCCCCGGCGGCCTGGCCGACCTCTCCGCGCTCGGCGCCGACGCCCACAAGGACAAGTTCGCCAAGGGCCTGTGGCCGGTCGTCACCGGCAAGGACGGCCACGCCTACGCGCTGCCCTGGGAGGTCAACGCGCTGGGCTTCTTCTACCGCAAGGACTACTTCGACAAGGCGGGCATCGACCCCGAGACCTTCGCCACCTGGGACGACCTGCTCGCCGTCGCCGACCGCTTCAAGGCCGCCAACCCCGGCATCGCGCTGATCGGCGTCAACCGGGCCGCCAACCCCACCCCCGACCTGGACTTCCTCCAGGGTCTGATGCAGCTCCAGGGCGCCTTCTACTTCGACCTCCAGGGCAAGATCACCGTCGCCTCGGAGCCGGCCGTGCGCGCCCTGACCATCATCAAGCGGCTGGACGAGGCCGGGCTGATCGGTGACACCCCCGGCGTCCAGAGCTGGCCGCCGGTGATGAAGAGCGGCAAGCTCGCGGTGGCCGCGATGCCCACCTGGGTCGCGCACTACCTGGAGAAGAAGTTCCCCGACCAGAGCGGCAACTGGCGCCTCACCAAGCCCCCGGCGGTCACCCCCGGCGGCAAGCGCACCGCGCTGGTCAACTCCACCCACCTGGCCGTTGCCGCCTCCAGCCCGCGCCGCCGCGCCGCCTGGAAGTTCGTCGAGTACGCGCTCACCCGCACGGCCTCGGTCAACACGATGTTCAACGCGGGCGGCGTCTTCCCGGCCCTCACCGAGGCCTACGCCGACCCGATGTACGCCGCGCCCAGCGCCTTCTACGGCGGCCAGGCGGTGCTCAAGACCTTCACCGACCTCGCCACCGACGGCGGCGACCCCACCAACTACTCCGGCGACTACGCCCGCGCCCTCAAGCTCGTCAGCGACGCCCAGACCAAGGTCCTCCTCAAGGGCGCCGACCCGGCCGCCGTCCTCCAGGACGCCGCCAAGCAGCTCGCCCAGCAGACGGGGCGCGGTATCGCATGAGCGCCGCCAGCCCGACCTCCGCCGCCCTCGCCGGGAAGGCCGCGCGGAGCCGCCGGCGGCGCACCGCCCTGCCGTACCTGCTGCTCGCCCCGGCCCTGCTCACCTTCGGCGTGTTCAAGGCCTACCCGATCATCGAGTCGCTGTGGCTCTCCTTCACCACCGGCGCCGGCACCGCCACCCGCAACGCCGGCATCGCCAACTACCGTCGGCTGCTGGACGATCCGCTGTTCTGGACGGCCCTGCGCAACACCGGCGAGATTCTCGTCGTCCAGGTCCCGCTGATGCTCGGGCTGGCCCTGCTGATGGCCGTCGGCATCAACTCCGCGGTGGTGCGCTGGCGCACGGTGTGGCGGCTCGGCGTCTTCATGCCCTCGGTCACCGGCCTGGTCGCCACCGGCGTGATGTTCGCCTACCTGCTCAAGTCCGACGACGGCGCCGTCAACTGGGTGCTGAACGCCGTCGGCCTGCCCTCCGTCGACTGGCTGGGCCAGCCGGTCTGGGCCCGGATGGCCGTCGTGGTGGTGCTCACCTGGCACTACACCGGCTACAACGCCGTCATCTACCTCGCCGGACTCCAGTCCATCCCGAAGGAGTTGTACGAGGCCGCGATGGTCGACGGCGCCGGCCCGATCCGCCGCTTCACCTCGATCACCGTCCCCGCGCTGCGTCCGGTGCTGCTGTTCACGGTCGTGCTCTCGACCATCGGCACGCTCCAGCTCTTCGACGAGCCGTACGTGCTGACCGGCGGCGGGCCGGACAACGCCACCCTGACCGTCTCCATGTACCTGTACCAGAACGGCTTCCGGTACTTCGACTTCGGCTACGCCTCCGCCATCGCCTACGCGCTCACCCTGATCGTGTCGGTGCTCGGCGCCCTCCAGATGCGCCTGATGGGAGAGCGCGACAAGTGACCTCCAAGACCACCACCCCCCAGACCACGACGCCCGGCAGTACGACGCCCGAGGGCGCGACACC
>NZ_JBIVVI010000161.1:0-10699 GCF_044757675.1 Kitasatospora sp. NPDC091257 | reverse complement strand
GCCTGGTAGAGGGGGCCGGTGGCGCCCCAGCGGAGCTGGTCGCGCAGGCGGTGGTGCGGGCCCCAGACGATCGGGGAGCGGACGGCCACGGCCTGGCCCCGGCCGGTCGCGGCGGCCTCGAAGAGGATCCGCTCGCAGTCCAGCTTGGCCTGCCCGTACGGGGTGACGGGTGCGCTGCTGGGGCCGCCCTCGGGGACCTCGGTGCCGGCCGGGCGGCCGTACGCGTCGATGCTGCTGACGAAGACGAACGGGCCGCCCCGCCAGCCGTCGACCAGGGCGCGCATGGCGGCGAGGTCGGTGGCATGGTCGGTGAAGGTGCAGGCGGAGTGGATGACGGCGTCGACGCCGTCGACGGCCCGGCGCAGGCTGTCGAGGTCGCCGAGGTCGCCTTCCGCCACCTCGGCGCCGTTCAGCGCGGGCAGGTGCGCGGACTCCGGCCGGACCAGGACCCGGACCGGCCGGCCCTGGGCCATCAGCTCCTGGAGCACGGCCGCGCCGACCCCGCCGGTGGCGCCGGTGAGCAGGACGGTGCCGGTGCGGGCGCCGGCGGTCCGCGAACGGGCACCGGCCTGGGCGAGGGCCGCGCGGCGCTCGTCCGTGCGGGTGGCGAGCAGGGCGGCGAGGGCGCGCGGGGTGCGCTGCTCCAGGATGTCGAGGCCGGTGAGCGGCAGCCCGGTACGGGTGCGCAGGCGTTCGGCGAGCTGGACGGCGACCAGGGAGTGGCCGCCGAGGGCGAAGAAGTCGCCGTCGGCGGACGGGGTCGTGCCGAGGAGTTCGCCGAAGGCCTGCCGTACGACGTCCAGCGGGCCTGCCTCCAGCGGGCCCTCCGCCGCCGCGGTGGCGCCGGGCAAAACGGTGGCGCCGGGCAGCACGGTGGCGCCGGGCAGCCGGTCGCGGTCGGGGGTGCCGTCGGGGTGGCGGGGCAGCCGGTCCACGAGGGTGACCGCGAGCGGCAGTTCGGCGGCCGGCAGGCGCCCGCGCAGGGCGGCCCGCAGGGCGCTGCCGCTCGGCGCGACCGGCCCGCGGACCACCGCGTAGGCGAGCGGCGGGCCGTCCGGGTTCTCGACCACGGCCGCCTCGACCACCGCCGGATCGGCCGACAGGGCTTCCACGACCGGGTGTTCGGCGGCCGTCAACCGCTCTCCGGGCAGTTCGGACAGCCGCCGTTCCGGGTCGGCGGCCACGGCGGTGAGCAGTTCGGCGAAGGCGCCGAGCAGCCGGGCGGCGGTGTCCGGGTCCAGCGCGTCCCGGTCGTGCTGCAGCAGGCAGCGCGGCCCCGGGCCGTCCTCCAGCAGCAGGGTGATGCCGAACTTGGCCAGACCCAGGTCGAGTTCCACGTTCTCGGTGTCGAGGCCCGGCAGCGCCAGCGGGTCGACGGTCTGGACCAGGTCGCAGCTGACCGAGAGCAGCGGCGTGCCGTCCGCGCCGCGCGCGGCCGCGCCGAGCCGCTCGACCACCAGGTCGAGGGGCACCTCGTGGTGCTGCTGGGCGTCGAGCAGGGCGGTGCGGACCAGGGCGAGCAGCTCGGTGAACGACGGGTCCCCGGACGGATTCGCCCGCACGGCGAGGGTGTTGACCGCGAGCCCGACGGTCCGGCGGAACTCGGGCCGCGCCCGGTGGCCGCTGGCGCAGCCGAGGACGAGGTCGTCCTGCCCGGAGGCGATGCCCAGCGCGGCGAAGGCGGCGGCCAGCACGACGGTGTACAGCGTGGCGCCGTGCCGCGCGCCGAGGACGCGCAGCTGTTCCACCACGGCGGGATCCAGCGGGGCGGCGTGCAGCGCGGCGCGGCGCTCCCGGGCGCCGGGCGGGACGGGCCGCAGCAGGGGCAGCGGCCGGGCGCCGGACAGCCTGGCCGCGAGGACGCCGGCGGTGGCCGTCAGCTCGGCCTCGCGGGCGCGTTCCTGGCGGGCGTAGTCGGCGTACGAGGGGGCCGGCGGCGGGAGCCGGTTCGGCTCGCCGTCGCGCGCGGCGCGGTACAGCTCGGCGAGGTCCGAGGTGAGGAGGCCCAACGTTCCTCCGTCCACCGCGATGTGATGGATGGTCAGCAGCAGCGTGTGGTCGTCGGGGCCGTGCCGCAGGAGCAGGGCCCGCAGCACCGGGCCGGTGGCGAGGTCGAACGGCCGGGCGGCCTCGGCGGCGAGCTGCTCCGGGCCGGTGGCGTCCAGGACCGGCAGCGGCACCGGGACGACCGGGTCGATCTGCTGGTACGGCTCGTCGCCCCGGCGCGGGTAGCGGGTGCGCAGGACGGCGTGCCGCTCGGTCAGGCCGGTGATCGCGGTGGCGAGGGCCGCCCGGTCGAGCGGGCCGCGCAGCCGGGTGGCGACCGGCACGTTGTAGAGGGCGCCGCCCTGGCCGAGGTGGTCCATCAGCCACATCCGCTGCTGGGCGTGCGAGAGCGGGGCGGGGCCGGTCGATTCGGCGGGGCCGGTCTGCGGTGCGAAGGTGACGGGGGTGGCGGCGCGGCGGTTGCGGGCGCGGCGCAGCAGGTCGCTCTGGTCGACGGTGGTCATCGGTCGGCTCCGGGGGTGTCGTCGGCGGCCCGCAGGGCGCGCTCCAGCAGCTCGGCCTGGGCGGCGACGGTCGGGTGGCCGAGGAAGTCGGCGAGCGACAGCTCGACCCCGAGGTCCTCGCGCAGGTCGTCCACCACCCACATGGCGAGCAGCGAGTGCCCGCCCTCGGCGAGGAAGTCGGCGGACGGGTCGGTGATCGGGCGTTCCAGGGCGCGGCTCCACGCCTCGGCGACGACCTGTTCGATCGGGCCGAGTTCGGCGGCGGCGGACGGCTGTGCCCCGTCCGGTTCGTCGGCGGCCAGCGCCCGCCGGTCCACCTTTCCGCTGCCGGTCAGCGGCAGCGCGGCGAGCACCGTCCAGGCGGTGGGCACCAGGTGGGCGGGCAGCCGCTCGGCCAGAGCGGCCCGCAGCGCCTCGACGGCCGGGCGGGAGCCCTCGGCGAGGACCAGGCAGGCGGTGAGCGCGGCGTCGACCTGTCCGGCGCGGCGGACCACGACCGCCGCCTCGGCGACCTCGGGCAGTTGGAGCAGCGCGTGCTCGACCTCGCCGGGTTCGATCCGGAAGCCGCGCACCTTGACCTGGTCGTCGGTGCGCCCGTGGTACTCCAGGGCGCCGTCCGGCCGTTCGGCGACCCGGTCGCCGCTGCGGTAGGCGCGTCCGATGCCGGGCAGTTCGCGGAAGCGCTCGGCGGTCAGCTCCGGCCGGTCGAGGTAGCCGAGGGCCAGCCGGTCGCCGGCGATCCACAGTTCGCCGACGCTGCCCGGCGCCACCGGCGCGAGCCGCTCGTCCAGGACGTACGCCCGGGTGCCGCCGAAGGCCCGGCCGATCGGGACGGATCCGGCGCAGTCGGCCCGGGTGACCCGGTGCAGGGTGGTGAAGGTGGTGGCCTCGGTCGGCCCGTACGCGTTGATCAGTTCGAGCCACGGGAAGGCCTGCAGCACGGCGCCCGCGTACTCGGAGGAGAGTGCCTCGCCGCCGACGACCAGGGTGCGCAGCACGCCGAAGACCCGGGACCGCCGGGCGGCCAGGTGGTGGAAGAGCGCGGTGGTGAGGAAGACGGTGGTGACGCCGAAGCTCTCGACGTCGCGGACCAGGTCCTCGGCGCTGGGGCGCTCGCTCGGGGAGACGGCCACGGCGGCGCCCCGGGCGAGCGGGGCCCACAGTTCGAAGGTGGTGGCGTCGAAGGAGACGGTGGAGTGGAAGAGCACCCGGTCGCGTGGGCCGAGGCCGATCGAGTCCTCGGCGGTGGCCAGGTCGGCGACGGCGCTGTGCGGGACGAGGACGCCCTTGGGGCGGCCGGTGGAGCCGGAGGTGTAGTAGAGCAGGGCGGGCGCGGCCGGGTCGGCGGCGTCGGGCGCCGTGCCGTCGGCGGCCTCGGTGCCGCGCTCGGTCAGCGCCAGGGTGCGGTCCTCGGGGAGCCCGGCCTCGGCGAGCAGTCCCTTGTCGCCGAGGACGAGCCGGACGTCCGCGTCGGCGATCATTTCGGCGATCCGCGGGCGCGGGTAGGCCGGGTCGAGCGGGACGACCAGTGCGCCGGCCCGCCAGACGGCGAGCTGGGCGACGACGAATCGGGTCGAGCGGGCGCACAGCAGGGCGACGGCGCTGCCGGGGCCGATCCCCCGATCGGCCAGGACGGCGGCCAACCGACCGGCGGCGTCGACGAGTTCGCGGTAGGTCAGGACGGTGGAGCCGTCGGTCACGGCGAGCGCGTCGGGCCGCTGCTCGGCCTGCCGGGCGACCAGGGCGGGCAGCGGGGTGGGCAGGGCTGGCGGGGCTTCGGTGGTCCGGTCGAGCGGAGCCGCGGGGGTCGCGGGATGCGCGGAGGTCGCGGGGTGCGCGCGGTGCGCGGTGGTCCTGGTGGTCATGGGTGGTTCCCTTCCGGGCGCCCCGGCCGGGTGGGCCGGGGCGCCCCGCTGAGGAGGTTCGGGCGGGGTCAGGCGGTCGCGGCCAGATCGGCCACCCGCTCCTCGACCAGCCGGGCGACGGCCCGCAGGTCGGGCTGGCGCAGCACCAGGGGGGCGCGCAGCCGTACGCCGTACTCGTTCTCCAGGGCCTCCAGCAGTCTTGCCGCGGCGAGCGAATTGCCGCCCGACGCGAGGAAGTTGTCCTCGGGCCCGAGGTCGGCACGGCCGATCAGCCCGCGGCAGAGCTTCAGTACGGTGCGCTCGACCGGGGTACCGGCCTCGTCCGCCGGGGCCTCCTCGTCCGGGGCCGGCGCGTCGGCCAGCAGGGCCGGGCGGTCCACCTTGCCGTTGGCGTCCAGCGGGAAGCGCTCCACCAGCCGGACGGCGGAGGGCACGGCCTGCTCGGGCAGCCACAGGCGGACGGCGTCGAGCAGCGCCGCGGGGTCGGCGCCGTCCTCGGCCTGGACGAAGGCGAGCAGCCGGACCCCGCCGGTCGGCGCCTGCTCGGCGGCGACCACCGCCCGGCGCACCTTCGGGTCGCGTTCGAAGGCGGCCTCGACCTCGGCGGGTTCGATCCGCACGCCGCTGACCTTGACCTGGTCGTCGAGGCGGCCGTGGAACTCCAGCACGCCGTCCGGGCGCATGACCACCCGGTCGCCGGTGCGGTAGACCCGGTCCGTGCCGACCACGCCGGCGGGCGCGCCGACGAAACGGCGGGCGGTCAGCTCGGGGTCGAGGTACCCGGCGGCCAGGCCTCGGCCGCCGATCCGCAGCTCGCCGGCCGTGCCGCGCGGCACCGGGCGGCCGTCCTCGTCGGTGACCAGGAGGACGGCGCCGTCGATCGGCAGGCCGATCGGCGGGGCGCCGGCACCGTGGTCGCCGCCGGGGGCCATGGTGTGCACGGTGGTGGTGACGGTGGCCTCGGCGGGGCCGTACGCGTTGTGGACGGTCGCGGTGACGTCGGGCCCGGGGGCGCGGCGCAGCCGGTCGCCGCCGATCACCAGGTGGCGCAGCGGCGACTCGGCGGGCCAGGGCCGGCCGAGGAGGGGCTCGGCCAGCGGGGTGGGCAGGATGGACACGGTGACGCCGGCCTCGCGCCACCAGTCGGTGAGCGCACCGGTGTCCCAGCGGACCGCCTCGGGGGCGACCACCAGGGCCGCGCCGGAGGTGAGGCCGGCCCACAGCTCCTGCATGTGCGGGTCGAAGGCGACGCCGATCAGCAGGCTGTGCCGCTCCCCGGGGCCGAGGCCGGTCAGTCCGCGGTACCACTGCAACAGCGCGCCGAGCGCGGGCTCGGTGACGGCGACGGCCTTCGGGGTGCCGGTGGAGCCGGAGGTGAGCACCGCGTAGTGGGTGCCGGCCGGGACGCGCACCTGCTCGCCCGGGTTCAGGGCGGCCACCACGCCGGCGGTGGGCAGGTCCAGCGGCAGCCGCTCGCCGCCGGGCGGCAGCAGGTCCGGCTCGCCGACCAGGCAGGCCGGGCGCAGTTGCTCGGCGACGGCGCGCAGCCGGTGCTCGCCGGGGCGCGGGCCGAGCGGCAGGTGGACGGCGCCGAGCTTGGCGGCGGCCAGGGTGACGGCGACCAGCGAGACCGAGTGGGCGAGGCAGACGCCGAGCAGGTCGCCCGGGCCGACCTTGCCGCGCAGGGCCTCGGCCACGGTGTCGGCGAGGCGGTCGAGTTCGGCGTAGCTGTAGACCTGCTCGCCGTCGATCAGGGCGGGGGCGTCGGGGGTGCGGTGCGCCCAGGTGGTGAAGAGGTCGAGCACCGCACCGTCCTGGTGCGGACGGCCGTAACCGATGCTCGGGGCGTCGGTGTTCGGAGTCCCGGTGTTCGCGGCGTCGACGCTCGGGGCGTCCGCGTTCGGGACCTTCGTGTCAAGGTGTTCCATCATCATCTCCAGGAAGTCGCGTACGAAGGTGACGCTTCGTCAGTTCAGGCCCATGGAACGGGCGATGATCACCTTCTGGACCTCCGAGGTCCCCTCGATGATCGTGGTCATCCGGACGTAGCGGTACAGGAACTCCAGCGGGTGCCCGCGCACCCAGCCGGTGGCCCCGTGCACCTGGAGCGAGCGGTCCACCGCGCGCACGGCGGTCTCGGAGGCGGTGAGCTTGGCGAGCGCCGCGTTCTCGGGGGACTCGGTGCCCTCGTCGACCAGCCGGGCGCAGGCGAGGGTGAGCAGCTTGGACGCCTCGACCTCGGCCCGGGTGGCGACCAGGTGCTCCTGGATGTGCTGGTACTCGCCGATCACCCGGCCGAAGGCCCGCCGGTCCTTGGCGTACTCGACGCCGATCCGCAGCGCGTGCTCGGCGATGCCGTTGCACATCGCGGCGACCACCAGGCGGCCGCGCGAGAGGCTGTCGATGGCGAGGGCGGTGGCCGCGCCGACGCCCTCCTCGCCGCCGATCACGGCCTCCGGGCCGGCGGTGACCCCGTCCAGCAGCAGCTCGAACAGCGGCTCGCCGGACATCCCCTCGTAGCGCTGGCCGATCCGCAGCCCGGGCTGGTCCATCGGCAGCACGAAGGCGGTGGCGCCGGCCGTGGGGCCGGCCCCGTCGCCGAGGTCGGTGGCGGCGACGACCAGCGCGATCCCGGCGTGCTCGGCGTTGCTGACGAAGGTCTTGCGGCCGTTCAGCACCCAGCCCTCGCCGGCGCGCACGGCGGTGGTGGTGAGGTGGAACGCGTCGGAGCCGGCGTGCGGCTCGGTGAGGGCGAGGCAGCGGGTCTGCTCGCCGCGCACCAGCGGGACCAGGTGGCGCTCGACCTGCTCGGGGGTGCCGTGCCGCAGCAGCGGGCTGGGCCCGTCGGAGCCGGCCAGCGCGTACGGGGCGAGCACGCAGCCGCTGCGCCCGGCGGCGTGGTGCAGCAGGACGACGGCGGTGAACGGCATGTCGGCGCCGCCGAGCTCCTCGGGGTAGTCGCCCGCGTAGAAGCCGAGGGCGGCGGAGCGCTTGCGGACGTAGGTCCGCAGGTCGGCCGGGACCTGGTCGGCGGTCTCGGGCAGCTCGGCTGCCAGCGGCACGAGTTCGCGGCGCACGAAGCTCTCGAAAGCCTCGACGAGCTCGCGGTGGCCGGCTTCCAGGACGGCGGAGGGCGAAGTCACTTGGCACCACCGGTGGTGAGGGCCTTGGCCTGGTCGGCCAGTACGGCGTGTCGGAAGAGGGTGCGCAGCGGCGGCCGGCTGCCGAGGTGCGGCTCCAGGTACGCGGCGAGCTGGGCGGCGAGCAGCGAGTGGCCGCCGACCTCGAAGAAGTGCGAGTCCGCGGCGAAGCGGTCGTGGCCGAGCACCTCGCGCCAGGCGGCGGCGATCAGCTGCTGGCCGGGGTCGGTGAACTCGCTCGGCTCGACCTCCTCCGCCTCCGGGGCCTCGTCCGCCAGGCGGGCGAGGGCGGCGCGGTCGGGCTTGCCGCCGGGCAGGGTCGGCATCGCGGCGACGGCCGTCCAGCTCGCCGGGACGAGTCCGCCGGGCAGCCGGCGGGCGAGCGCCTCGTGCAGGGCGGCCTGGTCGGGGCGGTCGGCGCCCTCCAGGAAGCCGACCAGGCGGGGGCCGGTCTGCGGGTCGGTGTGCAGCAGCACCGCGCAGGAGCGGCCGCCGAGTTCGGCGGAGGCCGCGGCCTCGATCTCCTCCAGCTCGATCCGGTGGCCGCGCAGCTTGACCTGGTTGTCGGCGCGGCCGAGGAAGCGCAGCCGCCCGTCCAGGTCGCGGTAGCCGCGGTCACCGGTGCGGTAGACGCGGGCGTCGTCGAGCGCGGGGACGGTCGTGAAGCGGGCCGCGGTGGGCTCCGGCAGCCCCAGGTAGCCCTCGGCCAACAGGGGTCCGCCGACGACGAGTTCGCCGACGCAGCCGGGGGCGAGCGGGCGCAGCGTGTCGTCCAGGACGTGGATGCGCACACCGTCGAGTTCGGCGCCGAGCGGGATCTCGCCGTCCTCGGCGACGTCGGCGTCGGTGACCTCGTACACGGTGGAGGTGACGGTGGCCTCGGTGACGCCGTAGGCGTTCAGCACGGTGGTGGCCCCGGTCAGGCCGGCCAGCGCCCGGGCGGGCAGCCGCTCGCCGCCGAGCACCAGCAGGCGGGGCGCCCAGCGGCCGTCGCGCAGCGCCTCGCGCAGGTCCTCGCGGACGGCGAGCAGGTAGCTGGTGGGCAGGTTGGCGACCGTGACGCCGCGGGCGGCCAGCACGGCCACCAGCTCGGGCCCGGTGGGCACCTCGCGCTGCGGCACGACGAGGGCGGCGCCGGCCGTGAGGGCGGGCAGCACCTCCTCCAGGGCCACGTCGAAGGACGGCCGGGCGAACAGCAGCACCCGGTCGGCGGAGGTGAGCCGGTAGCGGTCGGCGATCGCGGCGACGTACCCGGCGAGGGCCTCGCGGCCGACCAGGACGGGCTTGGGCACGCCGGTGGAGCCGGAGGTGTGGATCACATAGGCGGCGCCGTCCAGCGCGGCGGCGGGCTCGGCCTTCGGGAAGGCGGGGCCGTCCAGTAGGGCCGGGGTGACGCCCTCGGCGGGCAGTGCCAGCGCGCTCTGCCGGGTGGCGAGGACGAGCGCCGGGCCGAGCCGCTCCAGCAGCAGCCCGAGCCGGGCGGCCGGGTCCTCGGTGGACAGCGGCGCGTACACGGCGCCGTACCGCAGGCAGGCGAGCAGGGCGACCACGCTGTCGGCGCCGCGCGGCAGCACGGTGGCCACCGGCTGGCCGGGGGTGACTCCGGCGGCGCGCAGCCGCTCGACCAACTCGGTGACCCTGCGGTCGAGTTCGCCGTAGCTGATCCGCTCGGTGCCGGCCAGCAGGGCGAGCGAGGTCGGGTCGTGGGCGGCGGCCGGGTCGAGTGCGGCCGGGGTGACCGGGGCGGCCGGTTCGGCCTCGGGCGCGGGGGCCAGCCCGGCGATCGGCGCCTGCGGGCGGTCCAGGTAGCAGCGCAGCAGCTCCAGCAGCCGCTCCGACAGCAGCACCGCCTCGGACTCGCGGAACAGGTCGGCGTCGTAGTCCCAGACCAGGGTCATCCCGGCGGCGCCGTGCTTCTCTCCGACCACCCGGCGGTCGTCGGGCAGCAGCACCAGGTCGAGGTCGAAGCGGGTGGTGCCGGTGTTGAAGCCCTCGTACAGCGAGACCTCCAGCCCGGGCGCCTGGACGTCGGGCAGTGCCGCGTCGTGCGCGCTGAACATCACGTTGAACAGCGGGTTGTCGGCGCCGGTGGTGTGCAGCCCGAGCCGGCGGGTCAGCTCCTGGACCGGCAGGTCCTGGTACGGCAGGGCACGCAGCAGGACGTCGGTCACCTCGTCCACGGCGTCGGTGCCGGGGACCGCCGGGTCGAGCCGCAGGCGCAGCGGGACGGTGTTGACGAACATGCCGACGGTGCCCTCGAAGCCCTCCGGGCGGTTGCCGACGGCGGTGCCGATCACCACCTCGCGGTGGCCGCTGTGCCGGCGCAGCAGCTCGGCGAACAGGGCGAGCAGGGTGCTGAACGGGGTGTGGCCGTCGGCCTTGCTGCGCTCACGCAGCCGCTCGGCCAGGTCGGCCCCGATCGACTGGCGCAGCTGGCCGCCGCGGTGGCGCCGTTCGACACCCGGCCGGGCCAGCCCGGGGAGGGTGACCTCGCGCGGGGCGTCGGTCAGCTCCTTGGTCCAGAAGTCGAGTCCGCGGTCCCGGGGGAGGTCGGCGGCGGCGCGGGCGTGGTCCTCGTAGGAGGGCGCGGTGGGCAGCTCGTACGGCTCGCCGAGGACGGTGGCGCGGTAGACGGTGAACAGGTCGCGCAGCAGGATCGCGAAGGAGTGGCCGTCGTGGACGAGGTGGTGTTCGACGTGGATCAGCCGGTGGTGGTCGTCGCCGAGCCGGACCAGGTGCCAGCGCAGCACCGGCGCCCGCTCGGTGTCCAGCGGCTCCTCGGCCTCGGCGGCGAGCAGCCGGCGGAAGGTGGCCTCCGGGTCCTGCTCGGCTGCGAAGTCGCTGTGGCGCAGCTCCGGTTCGCAGACGTCGGCGACCCGCTGGCCGGGCAGCCCCTCCGGCCTGGGCACCAACTCCAGCCGCAGACCGGGGTGGTGGGCCAGCACGGCGGCCAGGCCGGTGCGCAGCGCGTCCCGGTCGAGGGTGCCCCACAGGTCGAGGACGGCGGTGAAGTTGTAGGCGCGACTGCCCGGCAGCATCTGCTCGTGCAGCCAGACGATCTCCTGCGAGGGAGAGAGTGCGAACATGGTCGATTCCCTTGTGTGGTGGGCTTGTCGGCACTGCGGTGGCCGGACGCGGACGTGGGGTGTTCCCGTGCCGGCCGGCGGCCCAGGGGCGTACCGGG
>NZ_JBIVVI010000160.1:0-10737 GCF_044757675.1 Kitasatospora sp. NPDC091257 | reverse complement strand
GGGGTACGGGCCCGCCGTACGGACTGCTCTGGAGCGCTGAGGCTCAGACCGCGGCCGGGTCCTCCTCGACGAGGAGGTTGCGGGTGCGGTTCGGGTCCACCTGGATGCCGGGGCCCATGGTGGTCGAGATCGCGGTCTTCTTGATGTAGCGGCCCTTGGCGGCGGACGGCTTGGCGCGGAGCACCTCGTCCAGCGCGGCGGCGTAGTTCTCGACCAGCTGCTCGTCGGTGAAGGAGGCCTTACCGATGATGAAGTGCAGGTTCGAGTGCTTGTCGACGCGGAACTCGATCTTGCCGCCCTTGATCTCGTTGACCGCCTTGGCGACGTCCGGAGTCACGGTGCCGGTCTTCGGGTTCGGCATCAGGCCACGGGGGCCGAGCACGCGGCCGAGACGGCCGACCTTGCCCATGAGGTCCGGGGTGGCGACGACGGCGTCGAAGTCGAGGCGGCCCTTGGCGACCTCGTCGATGAGCTCGTCGGAACCGACGATGTCGGCACCCGCAGCACGCGCGGCCTCGGCACGCTCGCCGGTCGCGAAGACCAGGACCCGAGCGGTCTTACCGGTGCCGTGCGGGAGGATCACGGTGCTGCGGACCATCTGGTCGGCCTTGCGCGGGTCGACACCCAGACGCATGGCGACCTCGACGGTGCCGTCGAACTTGGTGGTGCTGGTCGCCTTGGCGAGGCGGACGGCCTCGAGGGGGGCGTAAAGGCGCTCGCGGTCGACCTGGGCGTCCGCGGCCTTCAGGGCCTTGCTGCGCTTCATAGCTGCTCCTGAATGGTGAATGGAGGTGTGGTGTCACGGGCCTGCGCGGGCCCTACCACAAGAACCGGCTGAATCAACTTTTCCCTGGCGGGAAGGGAGATTCTCAGCCCTCGACGGTGATGCCCATCGACCGGGCGGTGCCGGCGATGATCTTCTCCGCGGCGTCCAGGTCGTTGGCGTTCAGGTCGGGCATCTTGGTGGTGGCGATCTCGCGGACCTGGGCGCTGGTGAGCTTGGCGACCTTGGTCTTGTGCGGCTCGCTGGAGCCCTTGTCCACACCGGCGGCCTTCAGGATGAGGCGCGCGGCCGGCGGCGTCTTCGTGATGAAGGTGAAGGAGCGGTCCTCGTAGACCGTGATCTCCACCGGCACGATCATGCCGCGCTGCGACTCGGTCGCAGCGTTGTAGGCCTTGCAGAACTCCATGATGTTGACGCCGTGCTGACCCAGCGCGGGGCCGACCGGCGGCGCCGGGTTGGCCGCACCGGCGTTGATCTGGAGCTTGATAAGCCCCGTGATCTTCTTCTTCTTGGGAGGCATGTCTCTCCGGGTCCTTCCGAGAGGTGATTGCTGGTGCGTGCGGAACCGGGGCGACACCCGGCCGCCAGCACACACATCGGACCAGGCTAACGCGTCGGCGCCGCTGGACCAAAACGGATTCGGGGCAGGGCCCTCGGCCCCGCCCCGAATCCGAAGACCGTGGGACTAGTTCTTCTGGATCTGGTCGAAGGAGAGCTCGACCGGGGTCTCCCGGCCGAAGATCTCGACCAGGCCCTTGACCTTCTTCGAGTCCGGGTTGATCTCGTTGATGGTCGCCTGGAGGGTCGCGAACGGACCGTCGGTGACGGTGACCGAGTCGCCGACCTCGAAGTCCAGCACCTGGATCTCGCTCGGCTTGATCGGCGACGGCTTGCCCGCCTCCTTGGCGGCCTGGCGCTCGACGTCGGGGGCGAGCATCTTGACGACCTCGTCCAGGGTCAGCGGGTACGGGTCGTAGGCGTTGCCGACGAAGCCGGTGACACCCGGGGTGTTGCGCACGACGCCCCAGGACTCCGGGGTGAGGTCCATGCGCACCAGGACGTAGCCGGGGAGCTTGTTCTGGCGGATGGTCTTGCGGTCGCCGTTCTTGATCTGGACGACCTCCTCCTGCGGCACCTCGGCCTGGAAGATGTACTCCTCGACGTTCAGCGAGACGGCGCGCTGCTCCAGGTTCTGCTTCACCCGGTTCTCGTAGCCGGCGTAGGTGTGGATCACGTACCACTCGCCCGGCATGAAGCGCAGGTCCTCGCGGAACTTGGCGACCGGGTCGACCTCGTCGGCCGGCTCCTCCTCGACGGTCTCCTCGGCGGCGAGCTCGGCGTCGAGCTCGGCCTCGCCCTCCACGTGCAGCGCGGCCTCCTCGGCGGGCTCGCCGGCCTCGGCCTCGTCGTACGCCTCGACCTCGTCCTCGTCGCTGTCCGCGGCGTCCACGATCTGCTCGGCGGACTCGACGTCGTCAGCCAGCTCGGTCGCGTCCGGCGCGGCGGCGACATCCGCATCCGCCTCGCGGACGGTCTCGTCGGCGTCGTACAGGGGGGACTCAGACACGGTGGCGGCTTCTTTCCTGGAGATGGTGAAGGTGGCGCGCTCCTCGACCGGTCCGGCGTACGGCCGCTCGCGCGGGCGCCAGGCGAGGTCTCGGAGACTTCAACAGTACCGAGTCCACGGTAACCGCGCGTACGTCCGGCACCGACAGCTCGACCCGGGCCGAGGATTCGGCCCGGGTCGGGAAGCTGTTCGAAAGGTGAGGCGGCCGGTCAGCCGAAGACCAGGAGGCTCAGCTTGGAGAAGCCGTAGTCCAGGCCGGCCACGAAGGCCATCACGACCACGACGAAGGTGACCACGACGGCGGTGTAGCTGGTGAGCTCGCCGCGGGTGGGCCAGACGACCTTGCGCAGCTCGGCGATGATCTGGCGGTAGAACAGACCCATCCTGGCGAACAGGCCCTTCTTGGCCCGCTTGCCGGACTTCTTCTGCTTGCCGGACTTGTTCTCGCCCTCGGCCGTGTTCTCGGCAACGCCATCGGCACCCTCGGGGTTGCCGCTCTCAGGCGTTGCGGTGGAGCCCGTGGTCTCCGTCACTCGTCCTCACCTGAATCCGGGTCCTGCCGAGCTTCGCCGCGCTCCCGGTGGGGCACGGCCAGTCGGCCAGCGGTGCTGATCGGTGCCATCTCCGCATCAAGCCCGCTCACTCCTGTGGAGCGAACGGGCTGAAAACGGATCTAGCAGCAGGGCAAGAGGGACTCGAACCCCCAACCGCCGGTTTTGGAGACCGGTGCTCTACCAATTGAGCTATTGCCCTACGGTGCCTCGCGGCTCCGGTGGCGACCAACCTACCGCATCTCCCCCCGCTGTCTGTACAGGCGGTGAAAGCTCCGGTTTTTCTCGGCGGGCCGTCGAGCAGCGAGTGTACGTGGTCGAGGGGTGTTTGGTCGAACCTCTTCTTCCGGACCGGCCGGTCACCCGGCGGATGTCCGGTCCGGCGGGGCGCCCGCCGACGGATCGCCGGGGCCGCGATTCGGACGGGAACGTACGGATGCCGATACCCCGATGCCCGGTAGGTCCGGGTTCTGCGACGATGCAGGCATGAGCGCTTCCACCCCTCAGCCCGACCAGTCCATCCGCCCCGCCGACCGCCGGGTCTCCGCCCGGATCGGTGCGATCGCCGAGTCCGCGACCCTCGCCGTGGACGCCAAGGCCAAGGCCCTCAAGGCCGCCGGCCGCCCGGTCATCGGCTTCGGCGCCGGTGAGCCCGACTTCCCCACCCCGGACTACATCGTCGAGGCGGCCGTCGAGGCCTGCCGCGACCCGAAGAACCACCGGTACACCCCGGCGGGTGGCCTGCCCGAGCTGAAGACCGCGATCGCCGCCAAGACGCTGCGCGACTCCGGCTACCAGGTGGACGCCTCCCAGGTGCTGGTCACCAACGGTGGCAAGCAGGCGATCTACGAGGCCTTCGCGGCGATCCTGGACCCGGGCGACGAGGTCATCATCCCGGCCCCGTACTGGACCACCTACCCGGAGTCGGTGCAGCTGGCCGGCGGCGTCCCGGTGGAGGTCGTCTCCGACGAGACCACCGGCTACAAGGTCTCGGTCGAGCAGCTGGAGGCCGCGCGCACCGAGAACACCAAGGTCGTGCTGTTCGTCTCGCCGTCCAACCCGACCGGCGCGGTGTACACCGAGGCCGAGGCCGAGGCGATCGGCCGCTGGGCGCTGGAGCACGGCCTGTGGGTGCTCACCGACGAGATCTACGAGCACCTGGTGTACGGCGACGCCACCTTCACCTCGCTGCCGGCCCTGCTGCCCGAGCTGGCCGACAAGTGCGTCGTGGTCAACGGTGTCGCCAAGACCTACGCGATGACCGGCTGGCGGGTGGGCTGGGTGATCGGCCCCAAGGACGTCATCAAGGCCGCGACCAACCTCCAGTCGCACGCCACCTCGAACGTCTCCAACGTCGCCCAGCGCGCCGCCCTGGCCGCCGTGGCCGGCGACCTGGACGCGGTCTCCGAGATGCGCGAGGCCTTCGACCGCCGCCGCAAGACCATCGTGCGGATGCTCAACGAGATCGACGGCGTGTTCTGCCCCGAGCCCGAGGGCGCCTTCTACGCCTACCCGTCGGTGAAGGGCCTGCTGGGCAAGGAGATCCGCGGCAAGCGCCCGCAGACCTCCGGCGAGCTGGCCACCCTGATCCTGGACGAGGCCGAGGTCGCGGTCGTCCCGGGCGAGGCCTTCGGCACCCCCGGCTACCTGCGGCTCTCCTACGCGCTCGGCGACGCCGACCTGGTCGAGGGCGTCAGCCGGGTGCAGAAGCTGCTCGGCGAGGCCCGCGACTGACGCGGTTCCAGCACTGACGTCAATCCGACATACGGGATTCACCCGGCACGCCGCCTCCTTTCACCCCTTCGGGGGATGGAAAGGAGGCGGTTCCCGTTCGGGGGCCGCATACGGCAGTATCGGTGAATGGAACGCCTGTTGAACCCGCGAGACGTCAGGGGCCTCCCGAAGGCCCACCTGCACCTGCACTTCACCGGCTCGATGCGGCCCGCCACCCTCCTGGAGCTGGCCGACAAGCACGGCGTCCGGCTGCCGGAGGCGCTCAGCTCCGGCGAGCCGCCCCGACTGCGGGCCACCGACGAGCGGGGCTGGTTCCGCTTCCAGCGGCTGTACGACACCGCCCGCTCGGTGCTGCGGGACGAGGAGGACATCCGCCGGCTGGTCCTGGAGACCGCCGAGGACGAGCGGCGGGACGGCTCCCGCTGGCTGGAGATCCAGGTCGACCCGACCTCGTACGCGCCCCGGCTGGGCGGGCTGATCCCCGCGCTGGAGCTGATCCTGGACGCCGTGGAGCACGCCGCCGCGGCGACCGGCGTGGGCATCCGGGTCCTGGTCGCGGCCAACCGGATGAAGTCCCCGATGGACGCCCGGACGCTGGCCCGGCTGGCCGTCCGCTACGCCGACCACGGGGTGGTCGGCTTCGGCCTCTCCAACGACGAGCGCCGGGGCCTGGCCCGGGACTTCGACCGGGCCTTCGCGATCGCCCGCAACGGCGGGCTGCTGGCGGCCCCGCACGGCGGCGAGCTCTCCGGCCCGGAGTCCGTCCGGGACTGCCTGGACGACCTGGGCGCCGGCCGGATCGGCCACGGCGTGCGCGCCGCCGAGGACCCGAGGCTGATGGAGCGGCTGGCGGACCGGCAGGTCACCTGCGAGGTCTGCCCGTCCTCCAACGTCTCGCTCGGCGTCTACGAGCACCCCGAGGAGGTCCCGCTGCGCCGGCTCTTCGACGCCGGGGTGCCGCTCGCGCTGGGCGCGGACGACCCGCTGCTGTTCGGCAGCCGGCTGGCCGCCCAGTACGAGCTGGTCCGGGACGTGCTGGGCTTCTCCGACGCCGAACTCGCCGAGCTGGCGCGGCAGTCGGTGCGCGGTTCGGTCGCGCCGGAGGCCGTCCGCAAGGAACTGCTGGCGGACATCGACGCCTGGCTGGTGGGCGGCCGAGCCCCCGCGGAGCCGGCCGCCGTACCCGCCTGACGAGGCGCTGCCTCAGAGCTTGACGCCCACCATCACCGGCTCGTTCACCAGTTCCACCCCGAAGGCCTCGCGGACCCCGTCCCGGATCTCCCGGGCCAGCGCCAGCAGGTCCTCGGCGGTGGCCGAGCCGCGGTTGGTGAGCGCCAGGGTGTGCTTGGTGGAGAGCGTCGCCGGGCCGCTGCCGTAGCCCTTGCCGAAGCCGGACCGGTCGATCAGCCAGGCCGCCGAGGTCTTGGTGCGGCCCTCCGGGGCCGGGTAGGCGGGGGCGTCCTCGGCACCCGGGCGGGTGCGGAACGAGTCGTACTGCGCGGCCGTGAGCACCGGGTTGGTGAAGAAGGAGCCGGCCGACCAGGTGTCGTGGTCCGCCGGGTCCAGCACCATGCCCTTGCCGGCGCGCAGCAGCAGCACCGCGTTCCAGGCGGTGCCGACCGCCACCCGCTCGCCCTGCTCGACGCCCAGGTGCCGGGCGGTCTCGGCGTAGCGGACGGGGGTGGAGAGGCCGCCGTTGTCCTCCAGGCGGAACCGCACCCGCAGCACCACGTAGCGCTCCGGCTCGGCCTTGAAGCGGCTGTGCCGGTAGGAGAACGCGCACTCGGCGTTCGAGAGCACGACCACCTCGTCGGCGGCACGGTCGTACGCGACCACCTCGGTGACCGACTGCGCGACCTCCTGGCCGTAGGCGCCCACGTTCTGCACCGGGGTGGCACCCGCCGAACCGGGGATGCCGGCCAGGAACTCGATGCCCGCCAGCTCGTGGTCCACGACGGTCCGGCGGACCACCTCGGACCAGGTCTCGCCGGCCGCGACCTCCAGCGCGGTGCCGTCCAGGGCGAAGCCCTCGGTGGCGATCCGCAGCACGGTGCCGGGGAAGCCGGCGTCGCCGATCACCAGGTTGGAGCCGCCGCCGAGGACCAGCAGCGGCTCGCCGACCGCGTCGGCCTCGCGGACGGCGGCGATCACCTCGTCATCGGTGTGGGCGGTCACCAGGCGGCGGGCCGGGCCACCGAGCCGGAGCGTGGTCAGCGGGGCGAGGGGGGCGTCGTTTTCTACCAGCACGCCCACCAGCGTACGGGTGGCGGGGGTGCCTCCCGGCACGCCCGCCGCCCGTACTCCCGCCCCCCGTACGCCGCTCGCCCGTACGCCGGTCGCCCGGGGCCGGCGCCTCAGACCCCCGCGGGCACGGCCGGCTTCCCGGCCCGCTCCTCCCGCACCCCCGCGGCCGCCGCCGCGCGCCGCCGGGGGATGAACACCGCGGCGAGCGCGCCGAGCCCGACGGCGGCCCCGCCGACGTACAGCGCGGGCACCAGCCCGTCCGTGAAGGCCTGCGTCGACTGGTAGCCGCCCCGCGCCGAGAACACCGCGGCGAGCACGGCGACCCCGAGCGCCCCGCCGACCTCGCGCAGCGCGTTGTTGGCGCCGGAGGCGATCCCCTGCTCCTGCGGCCGGACGCTGGCCATCACCAGCTGGGCGGTCGGGCCGAAGTACAGCGACATGCCGATCCCGCAGATCACGATGGCCGGGATCTGGGCGGGGTAGTCGAGGCCGGTGCTCCCGTCCGCGACCAGGCCGAACAGCACCAGGCCCACGGCCTGCAGGGCCAGCCCGGCGACCACGATCGGGCGGCCGCCGATCCGGTCGGAGACGATGCCCGCGACCGGGGAGACCAGCAGCGGCATCGCCGTCCACGGCAGCATCCGGATGCCCGACTCCTGCGGGCTGAAGCCGCCGACACCCTGGAGGTACTGGCTGATCAGGAAGATCGAGCCGAACATCCCCAGGTACATCAGCAGGCTGGCCGCGTTGACGGCGGAGAAGGCCCGGCTGCGGAACAGCCGCATCGGCAGCATCGGATGGGCGGCCACCCGCTGCTCGTACCAGACGAAGGCGGTCAGCAGCAGGACGCCGGCGACCAGGGCGCCGAGGACCAGCGGGCTGGTCCAGCCGTCCGGGTTGCCGCGGATCAGGCCGAGGACGACCCCGAACATCCCCAGGCTGACCAGCAGGGTCCCGGGCACGTCCAGGGCCCGGCCCGCGCCCCGGCTCTCGCCGAGCCGCAGGTAGGCCAGCGGCAGCAGGACGAGGCCGACCGGGACGTTCACCCAGAAGATCCACTGCCAGGAGAAGTGCTCGGTCAGCGAGCCGCCGATCAGCGGCCCGGCGGCGACGGCGAGGCCGCTGACGCCCGACCAGATGCCGAAGGCCATCCCCCGCCTGGCCGCGGGCACGGCGGTGGTGAGCAGGGTCAGGGTGAGCGGCATCATCACCGCGGCCCCGACGCCCTGGACGGCCCGGGCGGCGATCAGGTCGCCGATGCCCGGGGACATCGCCGCCGCGGCGGAGCCTGCGGTGAAGACCGTCAGGCCGACCAGGAAGATCCGTCGGCGGCCGAAGCGGTCGCCGAGCGCGGCGCCGAACATCAGCAGCACGGCGAAGCTCAGGGTGTAGGCGCTGACCGTCCATTCGAGGTCGGACAGCCCGCCGCCGAGTTCCTCGCGGATCGACGGCAGTGCGGTGGTGACCACCAGGTTGTCCAGGGCGGCCATGAAGCCGGCCGCGCTGACGATCACCAGCGTCCAGATCGCGGTTCTGCCCATGGTCGGTTTCTCCGTCATGACGTCCCCCAGTTTCCTCTAGGTAGTTATTGCTCAATAACTTTCGTGGGCCGAAAAAAGGCCGCACGGACACCGCCGCGCGGCCCGGCTACTCGGGCTCCTCGCACCCGTCGAAGCCGCTCCACATCCGGTGGTCCGGCGGATAGCCCAGCGCCACCATGGTGTTGATCAGCATCCCGTACGCGAAGAACTGCGTGGCGTCCCTCATGCCCCCGCCGATCCGGATCCTGACCCGGTCGAACAGGCTCTCCCACAGCCGCCGGGCGGTCTCCCCGACCTCCTCCTCGCCGGCCGCCCGGGCCGCGAAGACCGAGACGTAGAGCTGCATCTGCATCATGAGCTGGTCACGGTCCTCGACCAGGCTCATGTACGCGGCGGACATCGCGTCGGCGGCCTCCTCGCCGGACAGCCCGGCCGAGGCCTCGTCGAACACACGCCAGGTCTCCTCGACGCAGCGCTCGGCAGCCGCGGCGAAGATCGCCTGCTTGCCCGGGAACAGCCGGAACAGGTACGGCTGCGAGACGCCCACCCGGCGGGCGATCGCCTCGGTGGAGGTGCCGTGGTACCCACCCCGGGCGAACTCGATCAGGGCGGCCCGGACGACGCTCTCGCGCCGCTCCTCCGCGCTCATCCGGATGCTCGACTTCGCCATGGCTTCCAAGTTAGTGGCCAATCACTATCAAGGCAAGACCCGCGACCGCGGCCGGAGATCCCGTGAGTACGGGGCTCCGGCCGCGACCGCCGTCGCGAGGGGGCGGCTCAGCCGAGCCGGACCACGGCCCGGGACATCCCGAGCACCTTCTGACCGCCCGCGGTGGCCAGCAGGTCGACCTGCACCCTGCGGTCGTCCAGCTTCTTGGCGACCTTGGCCGAGACCTCGACCACCGCGCCGACCCCGTCGTTCGGCACCGGCACCGGGCGGGTGAAGCGCACGCCGTACTCGACCACCGCGGCCGGGTCGCCGACCCAGTCGGTGACCACCCGGATCGCCTCGGCCATGGTGAACATGCCGTGCGCGATGACGTCCGGCAGGCCGACCTCCAGGGCGAACCTCTCGTTCCAGTGGATCGGGTTGAAATCGCCCGAGGCGCCCGCGTACCGCACCAGCGTGTCGCGGGTCACCGGGAAGGACTGCGCCGGCAGCTCGGTGCCGACCTCGACCTCGTCGTAGCCGATCGCCATCGCGCTCACTCCCCCGCCTCGTCGGCGGCCCGGGCCACCAGGGTCATGACCGACGTCACAACGTGCTCGCCGGTCGCGTCCGTCACCTCGCCGCGCACGGTGAGCACGTCGTTGCCCGCCAGCGACTTGATGTTGTCGATGGTCACCGCGACCGACAGCCGGTCACCGGCCCGCACCGGGCGGGTGTAGGCGAACTTCTGGTCGCCGTGCACCACCCGGCTGAAGTCCAGGCCCAGCTCCGGGTCCTCGACCACCTGGCCGGCCGCGCGGTAGGTGATCACGAACGGGAAGGTCGGCGGGGCGATCACGTCGGGGTGGCCCAGCGCCTTCGCCGCCTCCGGGTCGGTGTACGCCGGGTTGGCGTCGCCGACCGCGGTCGCGAACTCGCGGATCTTCTCCCGGCCGACCTCGTACGGCTCGGTGGGCGGGTAACTACGCCCGATGAAGGAGGGGTCGAGCGCCATGGCAGCTCCTCGGAACGCGGGTGGATACGAAAAAACTCCGGGCCGCACCCCCTGTGAGGGATGCGGCCCGGAGTAGAAGACCTGATTTCACACAGGCCCGTCGCCCTACTTCAGGGTCAGCGGGTCTCGCGGTGCGCGGTGTGCGAGTTGCAGCGGGGGCAGTGCTTCTTCATCTCAAGACGGTCCGGGTCATTACGCCGGTTCTTCTTGGTGATGTAGTTCCGCTCCTTGCACTCCACGCAGGCCAGCGTGATCTTCGGGCGGACGTCGGTGGCAGCCACGGGAGTGCCTTCCTTGGACAACGAATAAGAACACAACAAGAGTAGCCGACCGGGAGTGCGATCTCCCGACCGACTACGCGGGGTAGCGGTGACCGGACTTGAACCGGTGACACAGCGATTATGAGCCGCTTGCTCTACCAACTGAGCTACACCGCCACAGTGATCCACAGCACAGCCGAGGCTGACTGCTTCTCACCGAGCCCCCATGCGGAATCGAACCGCAGACCTTCTCCTTACCATGGAGACGCTCTACCGACTGAGCTATAGGGGCGAACGAGGAAGAGATTACACGTTTCGCGCCCGGAGGTGAAATCCGTATCCCGCGGCGAAGACCGCAGGTGGGTGAGGGGTACGGGCGGACGATCCAAGGC